>CAWICL010000026.1:0-17883 GCA_963834545.1 uncultured Acidimicrobiaceae bacterium
CCTAGACGGGTGCGGGAGCGTCGGGGCGAAACGGAGGTTTCTGTTCCGCGTCACTGACTCACGGGTTTACCAACGGCATGCGACGCTTCGCCGACGAAATGCCAACCATCGAACGGCTAGGACGCGAAAATCTCGACGAAATCGAAGCGGCGGATTCCCATCGTTACGGTATCGAATGTGATTGGGAACGAACGGGCGAACTGCAAGTTGCGATCGCCCCGTGGCAGTTTCGCGACATGCCCGAGCAGGCTCGAATGCGAAACGCAATGGGCGACCACGTCGAGGTACTCGACCGCGAACAGGTGCGTTCACGCATCCACTCGCCTCTCTACGAAGGGGCGCTCTTTGATCCCGACGGAACCGCGATGGTCGATCCTGCGCGTCTGGTCTGGGCCTTGAGAAGGTCTGTCTTTCTCTGGGCGTGACCATCTACGAGAACTCCAAGGTCGAATGGCTTGAGGACGTTGAAGACGCAGTTCGAGTACACGCCCCCTACGGCGCGGTGACCGCGGCCAAGGTCGCCCTCGCCACCAACGTCTTCCCCTCACTCGTTCGCAAGGCTCGTAAGTATGTCGTTCCCGTGTTCGACTACGAAATCGTCACCGAGCCGCTCAGTGATGAACAACTCGAAAGCATTGGTTGGGCCGGACGCGAGGGTGTCGCTGACTCGGGAAACCAATTCCACTACTACCGGCTGACCCAGGATCGCTGCATCTTGTGGGGCGGATACGACGCCATCTACAATTTCCGCGGCAAGGTGCAACGAAACTACGAATTCAACGCAGACACCTACGCCACGCTCGCGAGCCATTTCCTCAACACGTTTCCCCAATTGGCCGGCATCAAGTTCACCCACGGGTGGGGACGGGCCATCGACACGTGCACGCGATTTTCTCCTTTTTGGGGAACTTCACACGAAGGAAAGGTAGCCTACGTCCTCGGATTCACGGGGCTCGGTGTCGCGTCAACTCGCTTCGGGCCACCACCATGTTGGATTTGCTCGACGGCCTCGATACCGAACGTACGAAACTCAAGATGGTGCGAAAGAAGCCACTCCCCTTCCCTCCCGAACCCTTTCGATGGATTTTCATCCGCATCACCCAATGGTTCATCAAACGTGCGGACACCCACGAAGGCAAGCGCAACGTCTGGCTTCGTTTCCTCGACGTCATTGGACTTGGCTTCGATTCCTAAGCGAACCGATCAACTCAGACGGCGGACACGGAACGTCGCCGCTGTCCCCAATCGTTGCGACCCAGGGACAGCGGCGTGTACCTAGTCTGCGTCCTGTGATCCCATCAGGCCCGAGATCATGCCGACAACCGTCGGGTCATCAAGGTCGTGACGTCACCTAACTGACGATTCTCAGCGACGTCGCGAAGGAGTCGTCGCATGATCTTGCCCGAACGAGTCTTGGGAAGATCGGGGTCAAGATGATGGCAGGTCGTGCAATCGGGCTAATGACTTTGGAAACATGCACACGAAGTTCTTCAATCACCGGTGCTTGGTCGTTCATCATCTCGTCTGCCGACAACTTCAACGTGACGAAGGCCACAATCGCCTGTCCGGTGATGTCGATTCACTAGCCCCACCACGGCGGCTTCGGCCACGGCCGGGTGGCCCACCAAGGCGTGCTCGACCTCAGTCGTCGAGAGGCGGTGGCCGGAGATGTTCATGACGTCGTCAACGCGTCCGAGAAGCCACAGATCGCCGTTGTCGTCCTTCTTGGCACCGTCACCCGCGAAGTAGTTGCCCGGGAAACGTGACCAGTAGGTCTCCTTGAATCGTTCGGGGTCGCCGTAGATTCCTCGAGTCATTGAAGGCCACGGTTTGGTGATCACGAGGTAGCCCCCTTCACCGTTGCCTACCGACTTGCCCTCGTTATCGACGACGTCAATGGAGATCCCCGGAAGTGCACGCATCGCCGCACCCGGCTTGGTCGCGGTGATACCCGGCAGAGGTGACGCCATGATGGCGCCGGTCTCGGTCTGCCACCACGTGTCGACGATCGGACAACGATTCGCACCGATGTTCTCGCGGTACCACATCCACGCCTCAGGATTTATGGGCTCACCCACCGTACCGAGGAGGCGAAGGCTCGAGAGGTCGTGACTCTTTGGAAACTCCTCGCCCCACTTCATCAGCGTGCGAATCGTGGTGGGCGCGGTGTAGAGAATCGTTGCCTTGAATTGCTCGATGATCTTCCACCAACGGTCGCTTGCCACCTGAATCGGGCAGACCCTCGTACATAATTTGAGTGACGCCGTTGATCAAGGGACCATAGACGATGTAGCTGTGCCCGGTAATCCAACCAATGTCGGCCGCAGTCCAGCACACGTCCGTGTCGGCTTTGACGTCGAACACGTTGTAGTGCGTTGTGGCCGCCTGGGTCAGGTAACCACCCGTGGTGTGAAAGATGCCCTTGGGCTTCGCGGTGGTACCTGAGGTGTACATGATGAACATCGTGTGTTCCGCGGGAAAGAACTCAGGGGTGTGCTCGGTCTTTTGCTTGTCCACAATCTCGTGCCACCAGTGGTCACGACCTTTCGTCCATTCCACGTCACCGCCCGTGCGCTTGACAACGAGTACGGCCTTCACATTCGGACACGACTTCAGCGCCTCGTCAACGGCTGGCTTCAACGGGCTCGGCGCACCGCGTCGGAACGCACCATCGGCCGTTACGACGAACTGGCAGTCCGAGTCGAGAATACGACTCGACAGCGCGTCAGCGGAGAACCCACCAAAGACAACTGAGTGCACCGCACCGAGTCGAACAATCGCGAGCATCGTCACGACCGCTTCGGGGATCATCGGCATGTACACCGCAACGCGATCACCCTTCTTCACGCCCAACTCGGTGAGTGCATTCGCCGCCTGGGCGACGAGCTTCTGCAAATCGGCGTAGGTGATGGTTCGCGATTCACCTTCTTGGTCGGCGACCCAGTAGTACGCGACCTTGTCACCCTTACCGGCTTCGACGTGGCGATCAACGCAGTTCACGCTCGCGTTCAATTCGCCGTCACTGAACCACTTTGCGAATGGCAAGTCCCATTCGAGTGTCTTCGTCGGCGCCTTGTGCCAGACCAGACGATCAGCTTGTTTTCGCCACCAGGCGACGGGATCAGCGTCCGCCTCAGCGTAAATCGAAGGTTGAGCGTTCGCCTGCTTCGCGAATTCAGCACTCGGTGCAAAACTGCGACTCTCGTCAAGCCACGCTTCCAACTTTGCTTCAGTCATAAAAACCCCCCACTCGTACGTCGATACGGCATCCACCGTTACAACGAAAAACTTTCTTCTTTACATCCCCCGTGATCACGTGATCACTGCTGCACTCGACAGTACATTCAATTGGCCCCAAAACGCCAACAGCGCCCTTGCGGTTAGGCAGGGGCGCTGTTGGCTTTTGGGTCCGAGGTTAAGACACCATTGTTCCGATATTAGCCTCGTGGGCCCACTGGCAAGACAACTCGCTTGTGCGTGTCGTTGATGACCCCAGCCGCCGAGGCGTACCAGGCCAGTGCCGCCGTCAGCAGTCCGAGCCATCCGCCGATCCTGGTCATGTCCGTGTGACCGGCGCCCCAGGCGCCAATGGTCAAGAAGATGAAGGTCAGCGAAAGCGCCACAAACACCAAGAGGACCGCCGTGCTCGTGCGTAGCGCCGCAATGGTCATATACAACGTGAAGATCGTCCAGGCGAGAAGATAAATCCCAACCGTGTCCGTTCCCGTTGGTACAGGACCACCGTGGAGCAAGAGCCACAAACCAATCCAGAACGCCCCGTACGAGGTGAACGCCAAAGCACCAAAGGTGTTCTTGCGTACGAATTCCCACATACCGGCGGCGAACTGCGCGGTGCCACCGTAGATGAGTGCCAGGGCAAGTGCCGCAGCAACCCCCGCGCCCTTCCACAAGTTGGCGTTCGCGCTACTTAGAGCAAACGTCGTCATAGCAAATCCTGCAAGTCCCAACGGACCAGGATCAGCAACACTCTGTTCAGCCATTTAATTCCCCCCAATAAGGTTTAAAGACAAGCCACCGGGTTGACGGCTCAGATACGATTTAACACCCCCGTAATGTGCCGTGCAGGCATTGTGGGCAGAATTTTCTGAGAGTCTCCAGAACCCGCCGGCGCTTACCGCGAGGTAAGCCCACCCATCGTTGCCTTCTACTGACTTAAGTGAATCCTCAGTAATTGAAAGGGTTTTCAGACGCAGCCTTAGGCGTCGAGTGCTCGACGGAAGGAACCAATGAAATCCTCCACCTCACGAACGCCGCCGCCGTCCAGAATCACCTTCACGAGAGCCGATCCCACGATGACCCCGTCGCTGAACTCGCTGGCGTCACGAGCTTGTGTCGGAGTGCTGATGCCGATGCCCACGTACACCGGAAGGTCCGCGTGCGCTCGAACACCCTGCACGACTCGTCTGGCATCCCCGGCATCTTCGGCGCGACCCGTCACCGCCATTCGTGACGCGGCGTAACAAAAACCCTCCGTGGCCTTGGCGAGCATCGCCACTCGCTGCTCGGTGGACGAGGGTGCCACGAGATAGATGTTGGCGATGTCGTGGGCTTCACATGCGTCGTGCCACGCGCTCGCCTCTTCGGGGGGCAAGTCGGGGATGATGGCGCCGCTCACACCAGCGTTGGCGAGTGCACCGGCGGTGCGCTCGAGGCCGTAGTGAAAAAAGATGTTGTAGTACGTCATCGCAATGAGCGGAACCGACGTGGAGAGTGACGAGAGGTCCTGACAGATTGACTCCAAGGTCACGTTGGCTTGCAGGGCACGCAACCCCGCCTCTTGGATCACGATGCCGTCCATCATCGGATCAGAAAAAGGGATCCCGATTTCCACGGCGTCTGCCCCCGCGAGTACGGCGGCTTCTACGAAGCGGATCCAGTCGTTCGTCACGCCGGCCATGAAATAAGGCACGAGCGCTTTTCGACCGGTGTCGCGCAGACTCCGTAGCTCGCGTTCGAGATGCTTCATTCTTCAGTCCGCAGGATCTCACGAACTTGGGCGACGTCCTTGTCGCCGCGACCCGACAGATTCAACAAGACGCTAGAACCCGTCGGGATCGCGTGACCCGCTTCCTTCATGAGCCACGCAACCGCGTGAGCGGTTTCGAGAGCTGGGATAATGCCTTCGAGTTCACTCAGCATTGAGAGGGCGCCGAGCACTTCATCGTCGCCAATCGACACGTACTCGGCCCGACCCGACTGAGCGAGATACGCGTGTTCGGGTCCGATGCCTGGATAATCAAGTCCCGCCGAAATCGAGTGCGCCTCTTCAATTTGGCCAAATTCGTCCTGCATCAAGAGTGACTTCATCCCGTGCAAGACGCCTGGCGACCCCTTACCGACCGCACTGCCACCCGCCGCTTCCACGCCCACGAGGCGCGCTCGAGAATTGGCGAAACCCGCAAAGACTCCTGCCGCGTTCGATCCTCCCCCAACGCAGGCAACGACCATGTCGGGCGTTCCGACTCCCAAGTCGTCGAGTTGAGTGCAGGCTTCCTTGCCGATGATCGATTGGAATTCGCGAACCATCCACGGGAACGGGTGTGGTCCCATCACCGAGCCGAGACAGTAGTGCGTGTCGTGCACGCAGGTCACCCACTCGCGCATCGCCTCATTGACGGCATCTTTGAGGGTTCGACTCCCCGAGGTTACGGGCACCACGGTCGCACCGAGGAGCTCCATGCGAAATACATTGAGTGCCTGTCGCTCGGTGTCGATTTCGCCCATGAAAACGGTGCACGCCATACCAAAGCGTGCCGCGGCGGTCGCGGTGGCGACACCGTGCTGACCCGCACCGGTCTCGGCGATCACGCGACGCTTGCCCATGCGTTTGGTGAGCAGCGCTTGACCCACCACGTTGTTGATCTTGTGTGAACCCGTGTGCGCCAGGTCTTCTCGTTTGGCGTAAACATCAATTCCGAGCCGCTCGGACAGTCTGGGCAGAGGAGTTACCGGTGTCGGGCGTCCCGCGAACTCGTGAAGAACCTTCCGGTATTCGTCGGTGAACGTCGGATCGTGCCACGCGTCGACGAAAGCAGCCTCTAATTCAAGACAAGCCGTCATCAGTGCCTCAGGCACGAATTTTCCACCGAAATCACCAAAGTGGCCCCGCCCATCGGGCGCGGACATGAATGACTCGGCGTTACTCACGGGGCTTCCCTTCGATTGAAAGCCTCACGGGCTCGTCCAATAAATGTACTCACGAGGTCCACGTCGGTTTCGCCTGAGGAGTTTTCCACACCGCTCGCGACGTCTACTCCCCACGGACCGAGCTCACGGATGACGTCGGCGACGTTGTTCACCGTGAGACCGCCCGCCACGATCACCGGCACACGAAACCCTCGCTTTGACACCATCGACCGTTCATAGGGCTCACCGCTGCCTGGTGTCGGGCCGTCCACGAGCACCGCGTCAACCATGCTCTCGTCGAACGCAACGAAATCTTCCTCGTCAATCGAAAGTGCCTTCACGACCACCACGCCTCGATCGCGTAGTTCACTGGCGAACGCGCGGCTCAGCGCTCCATGAATCTGCACAGCCTCAACGCCCGAGATCTCGATTGCTTGGCGGACGAATTCATCGTCGTTGTCGCGAAAGATACCAACGTGTCCGATCTCGGGCGAACCCTCAACAATCCGTTGGGTTTGTGCCATGCTGACTCCGCGTTTGGACGTGGTGAAGTTCACACCAACGGCGTCGCCTCCGTGCTCGCGCACCGCCAATGCATCGTGCACCGTTCTCACGCCGCAGATCTTCACAAAACTCTTGGCAGCGAGTAAGTCAGTCACGTCACTTCCGTTCGACACTCGCGAAGGCTCGAACAAGCCCTTGGGGATCATTGGCACGGACAAAGGCCTCACCCACGAGCACCGCGTCAAAGCCGGCCTCACTAGCACGTTGCACGTCCTCCAGCGTCGTCAGGCCAGATTCAGCGACTTTGAGAACGCCGTGCAAGCTCGCGCTCAATGCTTCGGCCCGTCTCGCGTCAACGTCAAAACTTCGCAGATCACGTTGATTCACACCAATAATGCTGGCGCCTGCGCTAAGGGCCCGATGCGCTTCGGCTTCGTCGTGGACCTCAACGAGGGCATCGATATTGCACCGCACGCAGAGCGAGAGCAAGTCGTGAAGTTCCGTGTCGCTAAGCGCCGCCACGATCAAGAGAACCGCGCTGGCTCCCATCTGCACTGCGTCGAGCACGTCGTTCTCGCACACCGTGAAATCCTTTCGAAGAATTGGCAGCGTCGTGTTGGCGCGCACCACGGCGACGTCTTCAGTCGAACCCGAGAAGAAACGTTCGTCGGTGAGAACTGAAATTGCACTCGCTCCTCCGGACTCGTAACTGCGAGCGAGAGACGCCGGGTCCAAATCAGCGTCGATCCAACCTTTCGAAGGGGAACGACGCTTCACCTCCGCGATGACCTTCATCGTGGGTCTCGACGTCGCACCGAGGGACGCTTGAAATGACGGACCATCGAATCGAAGTGCATCGACACGATCCTTCCAATTTCGTTCGTCCAGTGAGGCTCGTTCTCGATGTGCGGCAAGAATGGTGTCGAGGTACGTCTGAGCCATCAGTAAATCGTAGTTGCGAGCGTTCCTCTCAACGCCGCGACTAACTTGTGCCTATGCCATCGCATCCTGAGAGCAATTTATGATCGACTCGTTCGCTCAGGACGTCCTCAATCCTCTCGTTCGAGGCACGAACCTCGAACGAGACAGCGCACGAGATGCGTTGCTCGAGATATTGAACGGACGTGTCGAACCAGTACTGATTGCAAGTTTCCTCACCGCCATCACCGTCAAGGGTGAGACCACTGAAGAGATGACCGGATTCATTGACGCCATGATGGCGACCGCAAATACCTTTTCGGTCGGTCCCCAAGCCATGGATCTCGTGGGCACCGGGGGCGATCAGTTGCACACGGTGAATATCTCGACGATGGCAGCCTTGGTGGTCGCGGGATGCGGCGTGGACGTCGCCAAGCACGGCAATCGCGCCGCTTCATCATCGGTCGGATCAGCCGACGTCCTTGAGGCACTCGGCGTGCGAATTGACGCCGACGAGCGAGTCGTTCGCGCGTGCCTCGACGAGGCCCACATCGGGTTTCTCTTCGCGCCCACGTTCCATCACGCCCTCGGCAACCTCGGCCCGATACGACGACTTTTGGGTTTTCGCACTGTCTTCAACGTTCTCGGGCCTCTCGCCAATCCCGCCTTGGTCGAACGTTCTCTCATTGGCGTCGCACAACGTCCTCTGCTCGAGCACATGGCGCACGTCCTTCACGCCCGGGGAATCAAATACGCGATCCTCGTGAACGCCGACGATGGACTCGACGAACTCTCGCTGGGCTCGAGCTCAACGCTCCAGATCATCACTCCCGACGGCGTCGAAACCCAGAGACTCGACGCACCCGAGGTCTTGGGCCGTCATCATGAGGCGGCGAGTCTTCGAGGCGGTGACGTCGAGCACAACGTGAAGATCGTTCGCGAATTTCTCGAGGGCGCGTCGGGTGCTGTCTTTGACGTCGTGTGTGCGAACGCGGCCCTCGCCCTCATGGTCGCTGGCGTCACGAAGGACCTGAACGATGGTTTCGAACTCGCGGCCTCCTCGGTGCGCGAAGGTCGCGCGCATCACGCGCTCGAGCGACTCGTCGAGGTCTCGAACTCCTAGAGTTCGCGCAGACCCGTCTTGTAGCGTTTCGCGTTCCAGACGTAAAGCTTGGCGCCTTCGTCGATCGCCTCAGACGAACTCGCACCCTCCTTTATTACGGCCGGCACGCCAACGGCGAGTGCACCGGCGGGCACGTCCATTCGATTGCGCACGACCGCACCCGCTCCCACGGTCGCGCCGCTAAATACATTGGCGTGATGCAACACGATCGAGCCGCTACCCACGAGCGCCCGATCATGGATCACGCAACCTTCTAGGTGCGCGAGATGTCCTATGACACAATCACTGCCCACCACCGTTGGAAACTCGGCGACCGCGTGCACGACCGCGCCATCTTGAATCGACGTCCGCTCGCCCACCACAATCGTGCCGTAGTCCCCACGAAGCACCGCACCGGGCCAGATTGAGGACTCGGCCCCGATGCGTACGTCACCAATGACCACGGCGTCAGGATGTACGAAGGCGTCGGGATGAATGCTCGGAACTCGATCTTGAGCGCGTAGATGGGCATTAGAACCTCCTGTGGGACAACCACGAAATTAACTGATACAGACGCCAACCCAGATAAATCACCGAGGAGAAGATGAAGAAGCGCCACATCCAGGGCATGGGTTCTTTGACGGGTTCGTGAACCTCATTGCCACAGATCTCGCACACATCACCTTCAACAGGTCGATCGCACGTCTCGCACCACAACGCCATCATTCAACTCGGACGCGCACTCGTATCGGTGACGAACCCAATTCGAATCGCTCGCGCAAGGATCGTTCGACGTAGCGCATGTAGGTCGCGGGTAAGCGCCCAGCAATGAAGAGGGTAAAGGTCGGAGGTTCGGTAGCGCCCTGGACGGCGTAGCGAATCTTTCCGGTAGGTGCGGGTTGTTTGATCTGAAGATCTCGTATTGCTCGATTGAGAGCACCAGTGGGAACGCGTTTCACGTAGTCAGCAGCGGCGATCGAGAGCGCCGGAAGGATCCGGTGGACACCCTTGCCGGTGGTCGCGGTCGTCTTCATCACCGGAGCGTCCCCGAGGAACGCGAGCTTGTCCCCCACTGAGGCGAGCACCGAATCACGCTCCTCCACGGGCACCAATTCCCATTTATTCAACACCACGAGGGACGGACACCGGCGGCACTTATGCGTTCGGCGAGACGCTGATCTTGTCCCGTGGCACCAATGGTCGCGTCAATAACGGCACCGGCGATGTCGGCCCGATCGAGTGCGTCCAGGGGAACGAAGAACCGCGTAGGTCTCGAGGCCCGCCTCGGTCTTGGCCCGACGCCGCATGCCAGCGGTATCAATGAATCGAATGAGACCGACGTCGGTGCTTGACGACCGTGTCAATCGCGTCACGTGTCGTACCCGGCATGTCGTGCACGACCGAGCGCTCTTCACCAATCAGCTGGTTGAAGAGTGTTGACTTACCCACGTTGGGTCGCCCGACGATCGCCACGCGAAGTGCACCGTCGTCATCGGCGTCGGCGGCCTCTGCAACTCTCGATCTGCTCGCCGAGCTCGTCCACAATGAAATCCAAGAGGTCGCCTGCCCCGCGGCCGTGCAACGCGCTTACGGTGTGCGGCTCGCCCGCCCCGAGACCGAGGAACTCCCAGGCGTTCGCCTCGTGTTGAACGTCGTCGACCTTGTTCACGACGAGCACGACCGGTTTGGCACTTCGCAACGCCCAACGCGCCGCCTGGGTGTCCTCTTCGACCATGCCGGTGGTGACGTCGACGACCAGCACTACGAGATCAGCCGAAGCCAGTGCCTGGTTGGCCTGTTCGGAGACCTTGTCCTCGAGCGTGCTGCCGGCCTCTAACCATCCACCGGTGTCCACGACGTCGAAGCTCAGTCCGCGCCATTCCACCTCGACGGCCTTTCGGTCCCTCGTGACGCCACGATGCTCTTCAACAACCGTCTCGCGGCGACCCGCGAGTCGATTCACGAGCGAACTCTTGCCCACGTTGGGTCGGCCCACGATCACGACTTGAGGTCGCTTCACGTCGCCACCAATCTCTGGTGGTGCACGGATTCAAGGACTTCTCGAAGGTCTTGACCGGTCGTTCGAACCACGCGGATCGGACGCTCGAGGTCCTGTAGCGAAAGACCATCGAGAAACCGACCCTCGGAGAGGCACACGTCAGGAAGCAGACAAAGAGTGGTGAGCGGCACTTGCTCAAGGGCTCGGGTGATGTCTTCACCGGTGAGAAGTCCCGCGACTTTGATATTGCCGCCAAAAAACGTGTTGGGTACTCCGAGAATAGATACCCCTGCGAAACCGTAACGATCGAGCAAGTTGCGCAGCAACGGAGCGGCGTATTCCCCGGTGACCACCAACACGTCACTGGTTGGCTCGTCACTGACGCTCGCGCCGCGCTCGGCACGATAGCC
This sequence comes from uncultured Acidimicrobiaceae bacterium, assembly GCA_963834545.1. Lineage (GTDB taxonomy): Bacteria > Actinomycetota > Acidimicrobiia > Acidimicrobiales > RAAP-2 > RAAP-2. Next base: position 11,081 of record CAWICL010000026.1, read on the forward strand.
CCACGCCGGAGCACCGTCCACCGATTGAAAGAAACCCGTTCCGAGTTTCTCCATCACACCCGCGCCCGAAAAACTCTCTTCGAACGCCGCCACGAGACCAATGCCATTCTCCGCCTGATCAAGATTCTCGAACGCAGAGGCGCTCGGTGGTGTCTCGCCGGCGACAACGTAGAACTCGTCACTCGCGAACACCGTTGGTCGACCTAAAAGTTCTCTCGACAAGCGTTGGTAGTGCTCGGCGAGATCGATGACTCTGCGAGCCTCGTCGCTCGTGTGGCTGCGCATCGTTGACTCGACGGAAAAAGAGCTCACCCCTACCGGCACGAGTGCCACGCTCGCGAGCTCGGGATAGAACGAAATCATGTCGGTCAACGTACGTTCGAGTTCCGGACCGTCATTGATTCCGGGACAAACAACAACCTGGGCGTGTACTTGCACGCCCGCGCGCAGTAATTCGCGCAGCCAACGAAGACTCGTCGCGCCTCGAGGATTACGAAGCATCTCAGCTCGAAGTTCTGGATTTGTCGAATGTATCGAGACGTACAGCGGCGAGAGACCCTCATCAATGACGCGCTCCAGGTCGAACTCGGTGAAACGCGTGAGCGTCGTGTAGTTCCCATAGAGGAAGGAAAGCCGAAAGTCGTCGTCCTTTACGTAGAGCGATCGGCGCATCCCCTTGGGTAACTGATAAATGAAGCAAAACGAACAGTGGTTGTCACACGTTCGAATTCGGTCAAAGACGGCAGAATCGATTGAAAGACCGAGCGGTTCGCCCAGTTCTTTGCCAATCGTGACCTTGCGAGCGATGGCTTCGTCCCCTCGACGAACCACCAGCGTGACCACTTCCCCGTCGACCAACTGCTGATACTCAATGATGTCGGTGGGTTCTCGACCGTTGATGGCCACAAGTTCGTCACCCACGCGCAAATCGACGCTCGATGCCGGAGAATTCTTGGAGATTGAGGAAATTCGAGCACCCGACACGCATCCAGCCTAGGCACTTTGACTGCTTTCGAAAACTAGGCTTGTAGGGGTGAAAGTCGAAAAGGTGGTCCTCGCTGCACCGCGCGGCTTCTGCGCGGGCGTGGAAAAGGCGATCAAGGCTCTCGACTGGATGACGAGGGTATTCGAGCCTCCCGTCTTTTGCTACCACGAGATTGTCCATAACCAATTCGTGGTTGAGCACTTCAAATCACTCGGTGTGATTTTCATCGATGACGTCGCGCGCGTTCCCTTTGGAGCGCCCGTCATGCTCAGCGCGCACGGTTCACCCCCTCAAGTCATCGAGGCCGCGCGCCAGTCCGGTGGCACGGTCGTCGACGCAGTTTGTCCGCTCGTTACCAAAGTGCATCACGAATTGAAGGTTCGAGCGAAGAAGGGTTACACCGTCTTGTACGTTGGCCATGAAGGCCACGAGGAAGCCGTTGGCACGATGGCGGTCGCACCAAAGTCCGTGCACCTCATCGAGTCGACCGGCGACATTGACAGCCTCGCGCGTAAGAAGAAGGGACCTTTCGCGCTCTTGAGCCAAACGACACTCAGCCTTGACGAGTGGAAGCATCTTCGCGATTATGCCGAAGCGACGATCCCCGATATCTGGATGCCCAATCGAAGTGACCTCTGCTTTGCGACGACCAATCGCCAAGCAGCACTTCGCGCCATCGCGAGCACCGCCGACGCCGTCATCGTGATCGGATCGGCCAATTCTATCCAACACCGTCGCCCTCACCGAGGTCGCCAGGGCCGGAGGTTGTCCGCGAGTGATTCGGGCCAACGGCACCGGTGACTTGCCCGATGATCTCGAAGGGACCGTCGCTGTGACCGCGGGAGCTTCGGCACCCGAGTCCCTCGTGAATGAGGTGTTGGAGTTTTTGAACCCCGTTCATGGCGTGAGTGTTAATTCGGTCACGGTCGAGGACGAGTACTTTCCTCCACCCCCCGAGCTGCGAGAAATCCTGAAAACCCTGTCGGCGATGCTCGATCTCCTCGTCGCCACGCCGAGCGTCTCTAGTTTTGATGCGCAGGCCGACCGCGAGTTCACCGCAGCCCAAGTTCTTTCGGCGGTCAAGGTCAAATAGGCCTTTCTGGCTAGAATTTCTACGTGAGTTCTTTTCCGAGCATGGACGTATCCACGCGAGAGCAATGGATGACCATCGCTCAAGAGACCATCGCGGCACAACCCCGAGTTGGCCAGCAGGTTCTCGCGATGGTGAAGGGTCTCAGCGCAATCACCGATGGATTCTCGGTCGATCAAATGCAGCACGCCCTCCAAACGGCCACGCGCGCTGAGCGTGACGGCGCCGACGAACAAGTAATCGTCGCGTCGTTGTTGCACGATGTGGGAAAGCTGATTTCGGTGCCCAACCACCCCAAAATCGCCGCCGAGATCTTGAAGCCCTACGTACGGCCCGAGGTGTATTGCATGGTTGCCTACCACCAAGACTTCCAGGGCCGCTATTACTACGAGTACCTCGGGATGAATCCGAATTTGCGCGACCAACACGTCGGTCAAGACTGGTACGAACTGGCCGAACGGTTCGCGGACCAGTGGGATCAGAAGGCCTTTGATCCGGAGTACGAACCCGAAACTCTCGAGCACTTTGAGCCCATGGTGCTTCGCGTGTTCGCGCACGCACAATCCCTGTAAGGAGCATCATGGCGAATGAAAACCTCGAAAAGCGCAGGAGCGCACGGCTACGTGCCTACGCAATCAGCCAGGCACTCTCCCGCCTGGAACGTGAGCGACCCGGTTTCAAACCCGAGGAGATCGTGGCTTCGATATGCGCCTACGAAGAAGAGGGCAACATCGGCGGCGTGCTGGAAAAAATGCCGAGCTCCATCGAAGGAAAGCCCTACACCACGCTCGTGGTCGTTGACGGTGGTGATGATCGCACCGCCGAGGTCGCTCGATCGTTCCCAGGAGTCGTGGTCATTGAATTCCCCGTGAACCTCGGCCACGGCGTGGCGCTGCAAGTGACGTATCGCTACTGCATCGATAACGGCGTGAAGTACATCGTGACCTTAGATGCCGACGGCCAGAACGACCCCGCCGAGATCCCTCAACTACTCGCTCCCCTCGTGAGTGATGAGGCAGACTTCGTGGTCGCCAGTCGTCGTTTGGGTGTCGATAAGACAACGGACCGTTTTCGCAAGAGCGGGGTCCTCTTTTTCTCGTTCATCATGAACCGAATGACGGGTGCCAAGCTCACCGACACGTCGACGGGTTACCGGGGACTGCGCGTGACCATGATGGCCGACGTCATCGACCGACTGACCCAGGAGCAGTATCGACGGCAGAACTTCTGATCACCTGCTTGAAGCGAGGATGGCGCGCCGCCGAGTTCCACGATCTGGTATCCCCGACACTCCGGGACCACCAAGAAGGGCAAGAATTGGCTCTTCGGCTTTCGCTACGCCAAGGTGGTCTTTGGCACCTGGTGGCGCGAACGTTAATCCAGCCCCATCGCCTGGTGGTACACGCGTTCGAGTTCAACACGTAGTTCCTCACTTTTGGCACTCACGAGTGAGCGCGCAACTCGCCCCTCGTTCGACGGTGGCGAGATTGGTCGTCCAACGACGATGCGATCCTGGCGGGGCGAGGCAACTTTGCACCCACGGGCATCGCCTTCTCGCTACCACCAATGCCCACCGGCACGACCGTGGCCCCGGTGCGCGCAGCGATGAACATGGCCCCGTAGTCCGCAAGGTCAAGACCGAGAGCCCCTCTTTCCGCGTTCCCTCAGGAAAGAGGACGAGCGCGCGTCCCTGGCGCAGCACCGACCGAGTTCCTGGCGGACGCCATCGATTCTATCCGCGCTACCGCGGCGCACCGGAAACGCTCCCAGCTGGCCCAGCAAGGATCCGAACAGGGCGTTCTTGAACAATGAATCCTTCGCCATAAAGAACACCTTGCGAGGCGATATGAAGAGCGTGAACGCAAAGTCAACGTTCGATCGATGGATCGGCGCGATGAGGACCGGTCCCTCCAAAGGGATGTTCTGAGCACCGATCACCCTGGGACGGAAGAGGATTTTTGACAACACCGTCAGAAGCGTCGCCGCGAAGCGGTACACGAGCGTTCGATTGGGATTCAGTGCAACGTGATGTTCTTCAGGCATTCCACAATCTCTCCCACCACGTCTTCGACCTGGCGTCCCGTCGTGTCTATCATGAGTGCGTCGTCGGCCAAACGCAATGGCGACGTTTCTCGAGTGGAGTCGGCCTTATCGCGTCGAGCCACTGAAGCGCTACTTTCCTCGCCTCGACGTCGCGACCGTTCCTCGAGCGATGCCGTCAGAAAGACCTTCAACGTTGCGTTCGGAAACACAACCGTCGTGATATCTCGACCTTCGACTACGGTTCCGACTTGTTGGGTCGCCGCGAACTCACGCTGGCGCTCGACCATGGACGTGCGAACAAGGTGGTTCGCCGCCACGATAGAAACTGCCACGTTCACCGGTTCACTGCGGATCTCATCTTCGACGTCGCGACCGTTTATTCGCACCCGGGGCAGCGTCTCGATCACGGCATTTTGAGCAAGTTCTCCCATCGCATCTTCGTCACTGACGTCAACGCCTTCGTGCAATGCCTCACAGGTCACGGCGCGATACATCGCACCCGTGTAGCGAAGAAAGGCACAGCCGAGGGCGTGGGCGACCGCTCGGGCAACAGTTGACTTACCCGAACCCGCAGGTCCGTCGATCGCGATAATTTTTGACGTCATCGCAACCCATTCAGGTCGTCAAAAAAACGCGGATAAGCTCGACGAAACGGTCTTCGAACCGAGCACCGTGCAACCCGATCCCCGCCTTCACCCGCGACGGCCGCGGACATCACCATCCGATGTCGAGTCAGGTCAATGACGAAGGGTGAGAATCTGGTCGCACTCGAGAGTCCCTCAACGAAAAAATCATTGCCGTCACTCCACGCGCGGCGTCCGGGTTCTCGAAGCAACGCAATCGATCCCTCAAAGCGGTCGGACTCCTTCAGTCGAAGCTCGCCCATGTCTCGAAATGCACTGACGCCACTGGCGGCTGCGGCCGCGACGCTCAAAACCGGTACTTCATCGACCGATGGAATCTCGTGGGCGTAAATCTCCGTGGCTTGCAGTGAAGAACTCATTGCGTCGAATGAGACCCGCGCGCCAACGTGCTCGGTCGAGATCTCGGCACCCATGCGCCGCAACACCGTGAGGAATCCGGTTCGCTCGAGTGACGCGTCGATATTGACTACTCGTATACGGGCGTCTCGATGTATGGCACCGAGCACGCAGAAGAAAGCCGCTTGAGACGGATCACCCGGGACAATCCACGCGCACGCCCGGGGCGACCCGGATGCAACGTCACGCTTCTACCGTCTTTCTCGTCGCGCGATTCGACGTCAATCCCGGCGAGGCGAAACATGTCCTCAGTTGTGGTTCGCGTGCGCAACTTCTCGTGAACGGTGGTCACACCGTTCGCACTGAGTCCGGCAATGAGAATCGCCGACTTCACTTGTGCGCTCGGCTCGGGAACGAGGTAGTCAATGGCGCGAAGACGTGAACTACCCAACACCCGCAAAGGCGCGGTTACACGCTCTCCGACTCCTTCGACGAGTGCACCCATGCGACCCAACGGTCGAGCGACGCGGTCCATGGGGCGAAGCGACAATGAACGATCACCTACTAAATGATGCTCACCTTCGATCGCGCTCACGAGCCCCGTTAACAGACGCATCGTCGTCCCGGAGTTTCCACAATCGAGAGGAGCAGAGCTGGGGACCAATCCATCGCGCGCCCCAGTCACCAACAATCGTTCACCGTCGCGCTCCACTTCAGCACCCAACTGCGTCATGATTTTCGAGCTCGAGCCAACGTCATGACCGGCTGAGAGACCCTCGATGGAACTTGTTCCCTCTGCGAGACCAGAAATCATCAACGCTCGGTGCGACGCACTCTTGTCACCGGGTACCCGGATTTCACCGCGAACGTCGAAGCCGCTGGCACGATCGTCTCGTCAGTCATTGCTCTCGAGCAACCTTGAAGCCAAGCGACTCGAGTTCATCACTCAGTGTCGAGAACTGTGCGCTATCAACAGCGAGCAACAAGGTACCGCCCAGTCCTTCGATACCATGAGAAATCTCAATGTCGTAGATGTTGACGAGCAGTTCCGAGGCCGCCCTCGTCACCGCCGCCAGAACGCCTGGTTGGTCCGCCACTCCGACGCGCAGGTACGAGAGGTTCTCCGAACTGAGCGCGCGTCCCGGCAATGTCCGACGAGCCTCGGAGGCACTCGCGAGGCTATCTTCGATGACGCTACGGCTCTCGTCGGCGAGCGCGACGCGTAGCCGCCGCGCAGAGCTGAGCGCTGCGCCCCGGCGGGCGCGCTCAGACGACGCGGAGGGAGGCTGGGTCCACGGGGAGAGGTGCGACCGCGATCCGGTTGCGGCCCAAGCGCTTGGCGCGGTAGAGCGCGTTGTCGGCCAGCTCGTTGAGAGCGCCTTGGGAGAGATCGAGCTTTTCCCGTCCGTCGCGGCGACGCCGATGCTGACCGTGACGGAAGGCAGCGGGACGTTGGGCGCGTGGGGGATGTGCAGCCGCATGATCGAGGAGCGGATGCGTTCGGCGACGGTCATCGCGCTCGGCTCATCGGTCATCCGCAGGATCACCGCGAACTCCTCGCCGCCGACGCGGCAGCACGCGTCCGTGCTGCGGTTGGCGATGCTGCCGATCGTCTTGGCGACCGCGCGCAGCGCCTGGTCTCCGGCGACGTGGCCGAAGTGATCGTTGTAATTCTTGAAGTGGTCGAGGTCGAGGACCAGAATTG
>CAWICL010000027.1:0-30780 GCA_963834545.1 uncultured Acidimicrobiaceae bacterium
GTTTTGGCGTGACCTGAAACTCACCCGTCTTGTTAAGGCGCTGGCGGCACCAATTGGCGCGACAATCAAGCACGACGTTGCCTCGTTGCACTCGTCGACAAAACTTCGTGTCTACTACGAGATCGACACCCATCCCTACTACTCAATCACGAGCACCACGTTCGTCGGGTCATTGTTGAAGGACCTCGGACTCTTGAACATCGCTGACGCCGAGTGAACGAGTGCCGACGCGGGTTATCCCGAGCTGTCGAGCGAGTACATCATTCGCGCGAATCCGTCCGTGATCTTTCTCGCGGGCGACGCCAGCGTGGCGAGCGTCGCCACGAGGCCGGGATTCAATGACGTTGGCGCCGTGCGAGAGCACCACGTGTATGAACTGAACGCCGACATTGCGTCTCGTTGGGGACCGCGACTCAGTCTCTTGATGAACGAATTGACGCGCGACGTCAAGAGCGTTCTGAACGCGAAGTAGGCCTCGTACGCGACGTCGGTGACACTAATCCACCGGGCGCGCGACGCGTACTGGTCGTTTCGACCTTCAGTGTCGTGGCGCTCGTCGGGGTAATATCTGTGGGCTGGTCATTGGTCCGACGTCAATTGGAACCTGGCGAGTGGTGGGCGACGTGTTCGCGCACGTCGGCTGGGGCACAGCACCATGTCGAGTTTGCAGTCGACGATCATCTGGCAACTTCGAGCGCCGCGCATGGTGCTCGGACTGTTGGCGGGCGCCGATGCTGGCCGTGGCGGGTGGCGCCTACCAGGGTGTCTTTCTCAATCCGCTCGCGGATCCCTATTTGCTCGGTGTCGCTGCGGGTGCCGGACTCGGAGCGACGTTCGCCATTGTTGACATTGGATCGGGTCTCGTCACACCGACCTGGACACCGCTGTTGGCTTTGCGGGCGCGATGTTCGCGGTGGCGTGCACCTGATCGTCGGTGGTAGAGGACTGCGCTCGAATGCCGCGACACTCATTCTCGCTGGCGTGGCGGTCGCGGCACTCTTGACGAGCGTCAGACGTTTCTCCAGCAACAAGCATCGTCGGGCTCGATCGTGCGTGTCTACATCTGGTTGCTCGGTTCCTTAGCCAGTGCGAGTTGGAGTTCGGTTCTCTTGGTATCGCTACGTGGTGATCTGCATCATCATTTGTGTGATGTCGGGACGAGCCCTGGACGCGGTGAGCGTGGCGAGGATGAATCACGCTCGCTCGGCATTCGTGTGCGCCAGGTTCGATTCATCGTGATTGCGGCGTCGTCACTCGGCCCCGCCGCCATAGTTTCGGCGGTCGGACTCATTGGTTTTGTCGGCATCATCGTGCCGCACATCGTGCGCTTACTGGTGGGTACTTCATACCGACGCATCTTGCCGATCTCGGTGATATTCGGTGCCGCGTTCCTCGTGTTCGCCGACACCGTCGCGCGCACGATCATGGCACCATCCGAGCTCCCACTCGGCGTCGTCACGGCCGCCATCGGCGCACCCGTCTTCGTCATCATCTTGAGTCTTCGTCGGGGATTCGTGCGATGAGTTGGATCGACGTCGAGAACCTACGAGTCGTTGCGCAATCAAAGACCCTGTTGTCTGACGTGACCCTGCACGTCGAAGCGGGCACGTGGTGCACGATCATTGGACCCAACGGTGCAGGAAAGACGACCTTGGTCGAGACCGTGGCCGGACTTCGAACCATCACGAGTGGCGAGGTGAAAGTCGCGGGTCAAGCAATGGCACAGCTGCACGAACGCGAACGAGCTCGCATCGTGTCACTCGTTCCTCAGACAGCCCGAAGTCCCCCCCGGAATGACGGTGCACGACTACGTGGCCTTGGGGCGCGTCGCGTATCACGGACTCCTTCGAGCGCCCGGTCTCGAGGACAGGAACGTCGTTGCGTCGGTATTGGAGCGTTTAAGTCTCGCTGAGTTCTCTGCGCGCGATGTCGCGACGTTGTCGGGCGGCGAGCGTCAACGAATGGTCCTCGCTCGTGCCCTCGCCCAGTCCACGATGGTGATCGTGCTCGACGAGCCGACGACGGGGCTCGATGTCCGTCATCAAATGGAATTCCTTGAACTCTTGAAGAAAGAGGTCTTCGATTGTGGACTCACGGTGCTTGCGACGTTGCACGACCTGACCTTGGCTGGACAGTTCGCCGATCGCTTGGTGCTTCTTGATCAGGGTCGCGTGATCCTTGATGGTCCCGCACGCGAAGTCGTGAGGAGTCGTGGAGCTTTCAGAGCACTACGGCATGAATCTTCGTGTCGTCGACGTTGATGGAAGTGACGTCATCGTTCCCGTTCGTTCCTGAAATTCATCTGACGTCACACAATGTTCAGACTTACCGATTGGTACGAAACGAGCACACACGCTGACATCGAGCGTGCTCCCAACGGAGCGAATGTGGGCATCCATTAGACTTGAGCAACGCAACGAAGGGAAAACCTTGCGACGCACGCGAATCGTAGCCACCATTGGCCCTGCTTCGGATAGCGATGAAGTACTTTTAGAACTCGTAAAGGCGGGAGTCGATGTCTTTCGACTCTCGATGGCCCACGGTGACATTCCCTCGTGCATCGAGCGCTTGCGCCGGGTGCGAGCGCTCGCCCCTGAGCTCGCGATCATGGTTGACATTCCTGGTCCGAAGATCCGTGCCGGATCCTTCGGCACCATCCCGGTGTCTCTGCCCATTGGCAGTGAAGTCCAATTAATCGAAGGGTTTGGCGAGACGTCGAGTGACGCCACAATTTACGTGGAGCGCGAGAATATCCTCGAGCAACTAAAAGTCGGTGATCGGATTCACATTGGTGACGGTGGGCTCTCGCTGCTGGTGGAGAAATCAGGCAAGAGTGTCGTTGCGAAAGTGACCTCGGGCGGTGCGGTGATGGGTAAGCCCGGACTTTCGCTCCCTTCATCGATTTTGAATGACCGCCTGCCAACTGATGACGACCGTGCGCGCATTGAGGCCCTCAAGAGTGAGTCCTTCGAGATCCTCGCCGTCTCGTTCGTTCGCTCCGCTTTTGACATGGTGTCGGTGCGCACCGTTCTGTCGCGCGACGACATCATGATGATGGCGAAAATCGAGACGGGCGAGGGCGTAGCGAACCTCGACGAGATAATCACGGTCTCAGACGCAATCATGGTCGCACGCGGTGACCTCGGGGTGCGCATGCCCATTGAAGAGGTACCGCATTTGCAAAAACTGATCGTTCGTCACGGCATCCGTTACGCGCGTCCCGTCGTCGTCGCCACTCAGATGCTCGAGTCGATGACTCACGCACAGGTGCCAACGCGCGCCGAAGTCACTGACGTCGCGAACGCGGTGCTCGATGGCGCGAGCGCAGTCATGTTGAGTGGTGAGACCGCGATTGGTGAGGATCCCGTGGGCACCGTCATCACGATGGACCGCATTGTGCGTCGCGCTGAGGAGTCCTTTGACTACGCGAAGTGGGGATCCTCGCTCGGCGTTCAACAGATCGTGGGAACGGGAACGCAATCAACGCGAATCACCGCCGCGATCACCGGTGCCGCCTGGCGTGCGGCGATGGAAGAGCGGGCGGTGGCCATTGTGGCGTGCACGCGCTCGGGCATGACTGCTCGCGCCATCTCGCGGTTTCGTCCGCCGATGCCCATCATCGCAATCACACCGCACGAATCAACGATGCGACAACTTCGCAGTTCGTGGGGCGTACAGGAAGTCTTCTTGTCGCCGTCTACCGACATCGACGTCTTGTGTGATTTTGCAATCGCTCAAATCAAAAAGGTGGGCATTGCCCAGTCCGGAGACGCTGTGGTGATCATGGCGGGGTCCTCGTCAGGTGGCACCGCGGTGACCGACACGGTTCGCATGGTGATCGTTCCCTAACGCAGCGGAAATCGTCGGTGCTGGGTTCGAGATCGTCCAATGGTCGTTCATCGCCACCGAACAACATCGGCACATTGGCGAGAAGCAACTCATCGATGAGTGAATCGCGCAAGTACTGCCTGATGGTGGGCGAACCGCCTCGACGAGAGGTCCTGATGAAATCCGATGAGCCGCAAATTTTCTTGAAGTGCCCCCGCCGGGACTCGAACCCGGGCACATGGCTTCGGAGGCCAATGCTCTATCCGCTGAGCTACGAGGGCATAAAAGGCATTAGCCCGTTCCCGTTCACCTTAGTGAACTCAACGAAGTCCCGATTGAAAGCGATACCCTGGGCGAAACGCGGTAGGGGTGGGTGCGATCGGGAGTGCAATTCACGACACTGCCCACGAGTCGCGAACGTCCCCTTTTGGTCTAGTGCATTTTTGTGCCGTGCTGCGAAACCATCAGTGCAATCGACAAGAAACCGCTATGTCTTCATTCTGGGCGTGAATCTTCGATCAATCTTGGAACCTAATCAGGCATGATGGGCGGCCGAAGTTCGACGAAAGACTGTGTCTGAAAGGGACGGCGAGTGAGCAGAAGAAGTCCACAACAACCCTGATGGGTCCATCGAGCGAACGATCTGTGTGGTCGATTGCTTTTTGGGGTGCAAAATTCTCGGTCGGATTTCTGAAATGTGTCGGGATGAAAAAACTTAGAGAATCCCTCAAATTCACGCTGTGATTCGTGTATATTTTCGTCCAACTTGAGCGACGCTCGCTCATCGCAACGAGTCCCGCGGGACCAAATCATTGGGAGGGTCGGATGAGTAATAATCCGAAGGCGCTTTCGTCGGACGAGCAGAAACTTGCTTCCCTCGGCTATAAGCAAGAGCTCAACCGCGGCTGGAGTGGATTCTCCAACTTTGCGATTTCACTCACCATCATTTGCATCCTCAGTGGTTGCTTCACGACCTTCGGACAGGCGTGGAATGACGGAGGTCCGATCGCCATTTCGATTGGCTGGCCAGTCATAAGTCTTCTCGTTCTCCTCGTTGGTCTTTCGATGGCGGAGCTCGCATCGAAATATCCGACCGCGGGCGGGATCTATTACTGGGCGTACAGCCTTGGTGGTGTTCGGTGGGCTTGGTTCACGGGTTGGTTCAACCTGCTCGGCCTCGTGGCGATTGTCGCCGGAGTCGACTACGGCTGTGCATCGTTCTTGAATTCAGTGCTCTCGCTCTACGGCGTCAATTTCATCGTGAACTTCACGACGACGAATGCTTCGACGATTCTGCACAACACGTTCATTTTGTTCTTCGTCATTCTTGCTCTCCACAGTCTCATCAACGTCTTCTCCTCACACCTGGTGGCTTTGTTGAATCGGATCTCTGCCTGGTGGATGCTCGGTGGCGTCGCCGTGATTGTCGGCGTGTTGATCTTTGGACCTTCAACGCACCAGAGCGCCAGTTGGGTGTTCTCGCATCGGATTAACAACAGTGGATTCTCGGGCCACATGTATTGGTTCTTCGTTCTGCCGCTCGGCTTCTTGTTGACGATGTACACCTTCACTGGATACGACGCGTCCGCGCACTTGTCTGAAGAGACCCACCAGGCTGAGCGCGCCGCCCCGCGCGGGCTTTGGACGTCGATTGCGTATTCGGCGGTTGGCGGCTGGGTGCTTTTGCTCGCGATCACGTTCGCGGCGACCCACATCGCAAAGATCAACGCGGGCGGTGGTGGTGCGGTTCCAATCATTGAAACCGCGCTAAGTACCGGTCTTGCGAAGTTGGTTCTTGACATTTCTACCATCGGCCAATTGTTCTGCGGGATGGGATGCGTTGCGGCCGCTTCACGCATGGTGTTCGCGTTCTCTCGAGATGGGGCCGTGCCGGGTCACAAGCTCTGGCGCCGTTTGAATAATCATCAGACACCAACGTGGGCCGTGTTGTTCGTTGTCGTTTGCGCCCTCGTCATCACCATTCCTGCGCTATTTGGTAACAAGGCCGGACTCCCGGTGGCGTTCTTTGCCGTTACCTCGATCACGACGATTGGCTTGTACATTGCCTACATTTTGCCGGTCTTCTTGCGATTGCGGATGGGTAGCAAGTTCGAGCCGGGCGTGTGGAGCTTGGGTAAGCACTACAAGTGGATCAATACCATCGCCATTATCTGGGTCGTGTTGTGCGTGATCATCTTTATTCTGCCGACGTCACCCGCAGCGGTTCCATGGAACAGTGGCTTCAGTTGGGATGACTTCAACTACGCACCGCTCGTCACCATTGTCCTCGCGCTCGGGGTTTGGCTTGCCTGGATAGGCGGAGCCAAGAACACGTTCAAGGGACCGGTGAGGACCGTTGACGATCCCGACGTGGGAACGCCAGACGATTCTGCCTTGATGCCGGCCGATTGACCATTCGAGCATTTCAAAAGAGTCCGAACCGGGGAGTTTGACACCTCGGACAGTGACGTTGACGGTCTGAATGACCAACGCTCGGTTCGGTACTGCGAAGCATAAAGAGCGTTGTTCGCATTTCGAGTCGCCTGGTATCTCGAGAATCGGTACTGGAGTCATCAAACTCGTAAAGTTCTCCTATGGCATCTCCCATACTCGCGTCGTTGCTGCCTGACGGTGCGGTGCTCAGTGAAAATGACGTCTTGGTGGGCGGCGTCTCATTGGGTGATTTGGCCGCCACCTACGGCACGCCACTGTTCGTCTACGACGAGGAAACATTGCGCTCACGCTGTCGTGAGGCGCGCGGTGTCTTTGACGATGGTGTGGCGTTCGCTTCGAAGTCGTTCCTTTGTGGCGCCATGGCTCGCTTGGCCTTCGAAGAGGGGCTCTGCATTGATGTGGCGACCGGGGGCGAATTAGACCTCGTGCTTCGAAGCGGTGTGCCCGCTGAACGCATTATCGTGCACGGCAATAACAAGTCGCACGACGAACTCGAACGAGCCATCGCGAGTGGGGTGCATCGGATTGTCATTGACAATTTTGATGAGATTGGTCGACTCCGAGGACTGGCGAATCCTTCACGGCCAGTTCATTGTCTGGTGCGCGTGACACCGGGTGTCGAAGCACACACCCACGAATTTGTTCGCACTGGTCAAGAGGACACGAAGTTCGGTTTCTCCGTCGCGACCGGCGATGCTCGAAAGGCCATTTCCTCGTTGGGCGAGATTCCCGGTGTGACGCTTCATGGCGTACACGCCCATATTGGCTCGCAAATTTTTGACACGGAGGGATTTCGCGAGACGATTGACATCTTGGCCGCTTTCACCGCTGAGGATGATTTTGACGAACTGTGCGTTGGTGGGGGACTTGGCGTTGCGTACGTCCAAGGCGAAAGCGCACCGACGATCTCCGAATGGGGCGGGGCCATTCGAAAGGCTGTCGCGGACTCTCGGATCTCGACGAAGATTCGACTCCTCGCTGAACCAGGTCGGGCGATTGTTGCTTCGGCGGGGCTCACGTTGTACCGCGTGGGAGTCGTCAAGCCCGTGAGTGCGCGCACGTATATGGCGGTCGACGGCGGCATGAGTGATAACCCACGACCCGTGCTCTACGGATCGGGCTACGAGGCCTTTGACGTTGCCCATCCCTTGGCCGAGCGCACCGAGCCGGTTCGCTTGGTCGGAAAACACTGCGAAAGCGGTGACGTATTGATCGACGAGGCGTGGCTCCCACAAGCCACCGGTGTTGCCAGTGTCATCGCGACACCCGTCACCGGTGCGTACGGATACTCCATGGCGTCGAATTACAATCGCGTCCCTCGACCCGCGGTGGTCTTTGTTGGAGACGGGCACGCGCGCGAAGTGCTGCGTCGTGAGACCTTCGACGATTTGGCACGCCTCGAGGTTTGAGAGAGGCACTCAGGTGCCAGCGGTTAGCCTTGTTCAATGAACACGCCGAAAATTCGCGTTGGTGTCATCGGCGCCGGATTCGTGGGCAACGCCCTCTTGCAACTCATGAGTGACGAATCGCGTCACGTGGCCCTCGTGGACGCGGCGATGGCGACCATTGACGTGGTCGGCGTCGCCGTGCGTGATCCGAAGAAACGTCGCGACGGTATTGACAATTCCCTCCTCACCAATGACGCGTTGGGACTCGCCAAGCGAGATGACCTGGACGTGCTCGTTGAACTCATTGGGGGCATCGACCCGGCGCGCTCGTATATCGAGGCCGCACTCTCTCGGGGCGTTTCGGTCGTCACGGCGAACAAGGCCCTCATGGCCGAGTGCGGAACGGCTCTTTCCCAGCTCGCCAACGCCAACGGCGCCGACCTCTTCTATGAAGCGGCGGTCGGTGGTGCGGTGCCAATACTTCGATCCCTTCGCACGTCGCTCGCCGGCGAGCGAATCGAGCGCGTCATGGGGATCGTTAACGGCACGACCAATTTCATACTCTCCAAGATGACCAGTGAAGGCGTTGACTACGCCGATGCGCTCAGCGAGGCCCAGGGGCTCGGTTACGCCGAGGCCGATCCGAGTGCGGACGTGAACGCCTTTGACGCCGCCGCGAAGGTGCAGATTCTTTCTTCGTTAGCTTTTGGTACTGAGTTGCGTGGTGAGGAGATCTCTCGCGAGGGGATTACGGGCGTGCGCGCGGTCGACGTCGACTTCGCCCGACGGGCCGGTTACGTCATCAAGTTGATTGGTGTCGCCGAACGCGTTGGTGAGAATGGCATCTCGCGACGAGTTCATCCCGCAATGATTCCGGTCGAGCACCCTTTGGCTTCGGTGCATGGGGCGATGAACGCGGTCTTCGTTGAAGGCGTGAAGAGTGGTCCGTTGATGTGGCTCGGACAAGGTGCCGGTGGCGTCGTGACGGCAACGGCCGTGCTGGGTGACGTATTACACGTCGCGCGTAATCGGGTGAGTGGTCGCCACGACGTGCCGTTCAGCGTCGACGAGCGACTCGAAAGTGTGCCCGCGGGCGACGTCGAGAGTGCGTTCTATATAAGTCTTGACGTGATGGACGAGCCCGGCGTGCTCGCGCGCGTGGCGGGCGTCTTTGGAGCGAATGAAGTCTCTATTCAGTCCATGGAGCAATCAGGTTTCGCTGATGAGGCACGACTGGCGTTTCTCACCCACGTGGCCCTTACGCGAAACGTGCAAGCCACGATTGACGAACTGGCCAAACTCGACGAGGTTGATTCCATCGGAGCTTGTTATCGCGTGATCGAACAAGGAGTGTTGTGACCGGTTGGAACGGCTTGATCAGGGAGTACGCGGAATGGTTCGACCTCGAAGGGGTGAAGGACGTCGTCACCCTGCAAGAGGGCAACACGCCACTGCTCTACGCTGAGCGCCTGAGCGAGCGCGTCGAGGCGGACGTGTGGTTGAAGTACGAGGGATTGAACCCTTCGGGGTCGTTCAAGGACCGCGGCATGACAATGGCGATCACGAAGGCCAAGTCAAATGGTGCCCACACCGTCATCTGTGGCTCGACCGGCAATACCTCGGCTGCCGCCGCGGCCTACGCCGCCAAAGCGGGTATGGACTGTGTCGTACTCGTGCCCGAGGGCAAGATCGCGATGGGAAAACTTGCCCAGGCGATTGTCTACGGCGCCCAAGTCATCCAAATACGCGGCAACTTTGATCAGGCGCTCGACCTCGCTCGTGAACTCACGCAACACCTGCCGATCACGATTGTCAATTCAATCAATCCCGACCGCATCGAAGGACAAAAGACCGGAGCGTTCGAAATTGTTGACGTCCTTGGCAAGGCTCCTGATATTTTGTCAATTCCGGTGGGCAACGCGGGCAACATCACCGCGTACTGGCGTGGTTTTACCCAGTATCACTTCGCGGGTAACGCGAAGACGCTGCCAAAAATGTGGGGATTCCAAGCGGCCGGTGCGGCGCCCATCGTTCTGGGCCACCCCGTCGACAACCCCGAGACGATTGCGACGGCGATCCGCATTGGCAATCCCGCGAGTTGGGTGCCCGCACTGGAAGTGATTCACGAATCGCTCGGTGATATTCGCGCGGTTACCGATGACGAAATTCTTGACGCCTATCGCTTCGTCGCGCGACATGAATCAATCTTCTGCGAACCAGCTTCAGCAGCGTCAGTCGCGGGCATCTTGAAGTTCGGCGTGCCAAAGGGTTCGACGGTCGTGTGCGTGTTGACGGGCAATGGCCTCAAGGATCCCGATACCGCGGTGATGACCAGCGAGAAGCCGGTCGTGGTCGACGCCACACTGCAAGCCTTGTTGGGTCAACTTTCCTAGTACGCCACCAAATAGTGGTGGCGTACCGATGACGTTCAAAATCCCTGTTGAAAGCCACTATCGAAACGTTCGCGGTCGACCGGTTGTTTCACGGCGCTCGTTGGTCTTCCAAACGATTGCGCTGAGCGTTCAAACGCTCGCGGTCAACAACTCCAACTTCCCGTAACGGTCGCGGACCCGCCGTAGCTTTGGCTGCCGACGGCGTGGTATTCGACGGTCATGTCAATGGATCCTTTGGAGCCCTCGTACGTCACGCTGCCCGAAGTCTCGACGAACTGGATGATCGGCTCGGCGTTGCTCTGAAAGGACGAATCGGTGATCGATTGCACGTTGGCCTTGCTCACGGTCGTCGTGCCCTTCTTCAAGGGATAGGCGGACATTTCCCAACTGCCGGCGCCAGCGCCGCTGATCGTTCCCTTCATGTGCGAGAGGGTGATGAGAAACCCTTTGCCGTTGTAGGTCTTTCCGTACATGCAGTTGAGCGACGAGGGTGAAAGCTTGAGCGTTCCGCTGTAGGCGCCCGAGAAGGTGAAGGTATTCGTCGATCCGCTGGCACCGGCAATTCCTGGCGAGCCGAGTGCCATCGTCGCCAATAAGACGACACCTATCACTGCGGTTCTTGGCGTCTTGTGGCGACGTAGAAGTCGCGCCGAACGCATCGTTGAGTCGAACATATCCAACCTCCTCTGGCGAGAACGTGGATCGTCCGGGCTGTTTCGAAGCGTAGTCCGATGTCTTAGGAGCCGAGGGATATATGCGCCAGAAGTATCGTGGTTCGTCACGAATTCTTCAATGAAGACCGGATAAGGCTCGGGATAAGGTGAACTCGTGAGTACCCACACGGGAACCGACGGCGCCAACGCGAATGAAGGCAATGAGCCAACGCCGCGAAAGAGACGTTCACTTCGTGCCCACGAGCAGCTCATTGGTTTGATCGTGCTCTCGGCGGCGTTCATCATCGGATCACTTTCCGTGGCGTCGGGGATCCGTAGCCATTTTGGTTCACAGCAGAACGATCAGATTTCCATCACGGGCTCGGCGTCCCAGGCAGTCACGTCCAACACCTTTCAATGGACCGCTGATGTGGCGAGTACCCAAGCGACCACGTCGGCGGCACTGGCCCAATTGAACGGGTGGACGGCCCAGATTCGCAAGGTCCTGCTCTCCGCGGGCGCTCTCGACAGCGAAATCTCATTTGGCACGGTCAGTGTGCAGCCCAATGAACTGCAGACGGGAGCGATTGCCAGTTTCACCATGAACGAATCACTCACCGTGCAGTCCGCGCGATTGGCGGCGATGCAACGTGTCCTGGGCGTGAGCAATATCCTGCTCGCCGACAACGTGCCGTTCATCGCTCAACAACCCGAGTACACCTTTAACGGTTTGAAGAAGCTCCGACCCGCCCTCACGGCCAAGGCCGCCGCCAATGCTCGACTACGAGCTCAAGACGCGCTCGGAAAAAACGTCAAATTGGGCAAGCCGATTTCGATCACGGTGGGACAGGTGTCGGTTGACGCTCCAGGGTCCGTGAATTACGGCAGCGGAGACTTCAACACGAGTTCGATCCCGAAGGTCGTGTCGGTGGTGGTTTATGCCACCTACGCAACCAATTAGGTGCCGGCTCGAATTCTTTTCGTTGGACGCCTCGTTTTGTCACGAGCGTCGTGGCGTTGACAAAAGGTGTTTCTCACCCATTCGTAAGGACAAATTCAATGCTCGCAGGGCGTGTGCGAGTGAACGTGAAGCCTCGAAACACTAGGGATTGCGTTGCACTATTCGCGCGGTTTTTTCAATGCCCGTGCCGCAAAGTTAGAGAAAACAAACGGATTGGCGAGTTGCGTTGGTGGGAGAAAGATTTTCCGCTACACTGGAAACGTCGTACACGTCTGGCCTTCGCCGACGTGCGGAATTCTTCCCACGACAATTCTTGAATTTCTTCTCCGCTTTGCTGAACCTTTGCGAGCGGCGAGAAAGGAATACCAATGGCTGTAAAGCCCACTCCAGACCGCGCGGATCTTGAATCAAAATCTCGCGAGGATCTCCAAACCATTGCCAAGGTGAAGGGTGTGGAAGTCTCCGCACGCGCCACGAAGGCAGCCCTCATCGAATCGATCATGGGAGAGATGCCCGCAACACCGTCGACCAATGGCGACGGCACCTCGAGGGCGGTGCGTTCGCGCCGTACCGTGGCGACACCCGTCGATGACTTTGACGACCTGCTCGGCGAGTTCGTCGCCGACTCCAAGGCCGACGCGCCCGCCAGTAATGGATCGTCCCACGGCTCATCGAACGGCTCGAGCGACAGTGCAGTCTCTGAGAGCATCAACGTGCCGTCCAGTGCCGAGGCGCCGAGCGAACGTCAAGCGCCACGTCAGAACAACCAGTCACGAGAGCGCCAGCCTCGCGACTTCTCGAACGAACCCGGCGGTCGCAACCGTCGCAATCGACGAAATCGCAACGGAGGGCGCGAGCGCTTCGGTGGCGAAGCAATGCCCAACGCCGATCAGCCCTATAGCGGCGAACTCGTCGAGATCGAAGGTCTCTTGGACCTTCGAGACGACGGGTACGGATTCTTGCGAACCAAGGGCTATCACCCGTCGCCCAATGACGTGTACGTCTCGATCAACCAAGTTCGCCGCTATCACCTTCGAAAGGGCGACAGCGTGGTTGGCGGATTCCGACCCGCTGCATCAAACGAGAAGTATCCGGCGCTGTTGCGCGTGGACAGTGTCGCGGGAATCGACCCCGAAGTCGCGCGACTGCGACCGAAATTTGAGGACCTCACACCACTGTTCCCCGACGAGAAGTTGAAGTTGGAGACGAACGAAGGAAAGACGGACCTCACGCCTCGTATTGTCGATCTGTTGTCGCCAATCGGCAAGGGCCAGCGCGGACTCATCGTCTCGCCACCCAAGGCCGGCAAGACCACGGTCATGAAGCAGATTGCCCAGTCAATCGAAGCCAATAACCCCGAAGTGCACTTGATGGTCTTGCTGGTGGACGAACGCCCCGAAGAGGTCACCGACATCCGACGAAGCGTGAAGGGCGAAGTTATCTCGTCGACCTTCGACCGCCCCGCCGAAGAACACACGCACGTCGCCGAACTGTGCATCGAGCGCGCCAAGCGGCTGGTCGAGCAGGGACACGACGTCGTGATCATCCTGGACGGCATCACTCGACTCGCGCGCGCCTACAACCTCGCGGCGCCCGCCACCGGTCGCATCATGTCTGGTGGTGTTGACTCGGGTGCTCTCTACCCGCCGAAGAAGTTCTTCGGTGCGGCCCGCAACATCGAAGAGGGTGGATCACTCACCATTCTCGCGAGCGCCCTCGTCGAAACCGGTTCAAAGATGGACGACGTTATCTTCGAAGAGTTCAAGGGAACGGGCAACATGGAATTGAAACTCGATCGTCGACTCGCCGAACGACGTCTCTATCCCGCGATCGACGTCAACGGATCGTCAACTCGCCACGAGGAATTGTTGTTCAGCCGCGACGTCTTGCCGCAGGTCTGGAAGTTGCGACGGGTTCTCAACGGCCTCGCCTCAGAGGGCCGCGACGCCGCCGGCCTGGAACTCTTGATCGACAAATTGAAGTCAACGCGAAGCAACGACGAGTTCCTCGCTGAGATCGCTCGGGGCCCTGCACCAACAAGTTGATTTTCCGCTACACTCGATATTCGCTATAAGGAGCACTCATGAAGCCAGATATTCACCCGAAGTACGGCGAAGCGACGGTCACGTGCTCGTGCGGCAACACCTTTACCACCGAGTCCACGAAGTCGGTTCTGACGGTGGAACTCTGCAACGAGTGCCACCCCTTCTTCACCGGTAAGCAGAAGCTCGTTGACACCGGTGGCCGCGTCGAGCGTTTCCAGCGTCGCTACGCACAAAAGACCAACAAGGCGCGCGCTCCCAAGGCTTAGGGCCTAGCGCGCTGCATCGTCGTGCGCACCGTAAACGAGACCCTGAACACCCTTCAAGAGGAACTGCACAGCGTCGAGGCCGCCCTGGCCGAGCCCGATGTCGCCAGTGACCTCAACCGACTTCGCGACCTCTCACGTCGTCATAAGGAACTCGCGGAGATCAATTCGGCTTGGCTGGCGCTCAAGGCCGCCCAATCCGACCTCGACACCGCCAAAGAGATGTTCAACGAGTCGAGCGGCGACGAGCGCGAACAATGGCGCGAGGAAGTCAACAACGCTGAAGCGAGGATCCCCGATTTGGAGATGACCCTCGAGACTTTGTTGTTGCCACGCGACCCCAACGAAGGTCGCAACGTCATCTTGGAGATCCGAGGTGCCGAAGGCGGAGAAGAGGCGAATCTCTTCGCGGGTGACCTCGCCGAGATGTACAAACGCTACGCGTCACTTCGCGGATGGAAACTCGAGGTCGTCGAGGAACGCGAGTCCGAACAAGGTGGTCTCGACGAAGCGACGTATTTGATCAAGGGTGACGACGCCTGGGCTCGACTCGAACAAGAGGCGGGCGTGCATCGCGTGCAACGAGTTCCCACCACCGAGGCGAAGGGTCGTGTCCACACGTCCTCGGCCACAGTCTCGGTACTGCCCGAAGCCGAGGAAGTCGACGTCGCGATTGATCCCAACGACCTCAAGATCGACGTCTATCGATCTTCGGGTCCGGGGGGCCAGAGCGTGAACACCACGGACTCTGCGGTTCGAATCACCCATTTGCCCACCGGCATCGTGGTCTCGATGCAAGACGAGAAGAGTCAGATCCAAAACCGCGCGAAGGCGTTGATCGTTCTTCGTTCGCGACTACTAAAGGCCGCCCAGGACGCCCAGGCCAGCGAACTTGGTGACATGAAGCGCTCACAGCTCGGCAGCGGCGGACGAAGCGAAAAAATTCGCACCTATAACTTCAAGGAGAATCGGGTCACCGATCACCGGATCAACCTGACGAACTATTCCCTCGACGCGGTATTGGCCGGTGACCTGGACCCCTACGTGGACGCCCTCTTGTCCGACAAGCGGGCTCGTCAGTTGGCTGAGAGTGACGGACGCTAAGCGCGAGTTGCACGACGAACTCATTGCTTCGGGACTGGAGCGACGCGAGGTTCGTTGGCTCCTCGAAGAGTTCTACGTCGACTCATCACCCGAGAGCGTCTTCGCGGTGCGCGCGGCCGGCGAACGACGCCGCGCCGGAGAACCACTGCAATACGTGATTGGTCACTGGCCCTTTCGCGGTCTCGACGTGGACGTCGATCCACGAGTCCTCATCCCGCGACCCGAGACCGAAGAACTGGTTGGGCGAACACTCGATGAACTCGCCCGCGACGATCACCGCGCCCCTCTGATTCTCGATCTCGGCTGTGGCTCGGGGGCGATTGGCCTGAGCTTGTTGATGGAACTCGGCGAACGAGGTGTCGCCGCGAACCTCGTCGGTGTCGACGCGTCTTCGGACGCCATCGACGTCGCACGCCAGAACGCGCGCAAGCACGGCTTAGGTGCGGTGTCATTTGTGCTCTCGAGCTGGTTCGACAATCTCGACGAATCGCTGCGTGGACGATTTGACGCGATCGTCGCCAATCCGCCCTACGTGGGCGAGAGCGAACTGAATGACCTCGATCCGGTCTTGGGTCATGAACCTCGAGCAGCGTTGGTCTCGAGCGACGCACACGGCGTGGTTGGATTCGCTGACGTTGAGCACATCATCGCTGAGTCACGACCGTGGCTCGCACGATCAGGGTTTCTGGTTCTCGAGCATGGTCACGCGCAGCGCGATGCTGCGCTGAAAGCGTGCCGTAGCGCAGGCTTTAGTACATTTAGGGACTTCGATGACGTGAGTGGGTACCCTCGAATGCTGGTTGCAAGACAATGACCGATGAGATCGATATCGAAACCGCGGTCAGGGCGCTCGAGAACGGTGATGTCGTCGCAGTACCCACCGACACCGTCTACGGCCTCGCGGCGTCGTTGAAAAGCGACCGGGCGATCGAGAAGCTCTTCACGCTAAAGCACCGTCCCGGATTCGTACCTTTGCCCTTGCTCGTGAGTTCGATCGACCAAATCACCGCGCTAGGCGTTGAACTCAATGACGCGGCAAAGAAACTCGCCAAGGCGTTCTGGCCCGGTCCGCTCACCATTGTCGTCGCGGCACCCGAGCCACTCGCGAAAACTATTCGAAGCCCTTCGCCTTCGGCGGGATTTCGAATTCCCGAGAATGACATTCTGTGTCGACTGCTCGAACGAACCGGACCACTCGCGGTGACCAGTGCCAACGATCACGGCGAGGATCCGTGTCATAGCGTGAGCGAGGTTCACGAAGTCTTCGCCGATCGCGACGACCTGGCGGGGGTGCTCGACGGAGGTCTGTGTCGAGGTGCGGTGTCGACTGTCATCGACGTGTCCCTACCACAGTGGCGAGTCATACGTGAGCGTGCCATCTCGAGCGAGGTCTTGGCAACGTATCTCGATTAGTTACTAGGTCACCATTGGGCGTCTGAGGTAGAAACTGGTTGAGTCAAACGCGAACGGGCGATCACGTAGTCGATGAGGAAGTCAGGAGCGACCAGCGCGTTTGACTTGATTCAGTGGCTACCCTCCACGTTGGTCCGAGATGAGGCTAGGGAACCAATCTCCTCAGGCGCGGCGTAACGACCGCCATCGCATTCTTGTACGAGAGAGCTTCAGGAAACAGCAGCGGGACCTCAAGGTCGTAGGTGTCTGCCATCTCGGCGAGCCGGCTCTCAATTCGTGCCAGCTTGTTCTCCTGGCCGGTTCGCACCAACTCGAACTTTTCTCGAGCGATCTCAGCGATGTGGTCGTCGTGGTCTTGTGTCTCCGAGAGAAGCCACGCGAGGTCTGCCAGGTCAGTAGACCGGAGGCGCTGGGCGAGGGCGCGGAGCTTTTCGGCAGCCATCTCCTCGATCGTCATCGTAAGGATCTCGAATGGTTCGTAGAAGGGTGCACCGATGGTCGCGAGCTCAGGCGCGTCCACCAGTTCTTCGCGGTAACTGACCTCCACTTGCACTGAACTATCGGGAAAGATTGAGCCGATGACGTCAACGTGGTCAAAATCGAGGCTCCGAGCGGAGTCGGTCGCAGGTGGCTTGGGTTGGAAACGAACGACGTCAAGGATGCTGGCACCCCGAATGGCTTCTGCCACCTCCTTTGAGTCGAACTTGTGTTTGGCTGGAGCATGCCGTGTGGCGTCGACGTCAGAACTAACTCGGTACACACCGTGCGCATGTCGCAGCACGAAACCTCCTTTGAAGACCAGCTGACCCGGAAACGTCTTCGTCAGCTGCCCGGCCAGAGTGAGGAGGGCGAAGTCTCGGACGGCGACGTCCAGACCCCCTGGCATTCCTTCAAGTAGGTCCATGAGAGAACTTGCGCCTCCCCACTGGCGGCGGAGCAGCGAGGGACTCACGTTCGCGCCCGCTCAGGCTCAAGCAGCGCGTTCACCTTGACCCGCCACACCGGGTCGAACTCACCCTCCGGGCGGCCCCTCGGTCTCATGAGCACGGGCGATCGGTTCTCGCCAATCAAGTCTCTATACGGTGCCGCGGGTTCCGGCCCAAGGAACCGCTCGACGATCAAGCCAACGCGCCTAGCGGCTGCCGGAGAGTTGTAGAGAACTACCGTCTTGTATAGACGATTGAGGAACCTCGTATCCCTAGTGGCGGCCATCCGAAGGGCATCGATGGATTGAGTCAGAGAGACCCCGTAGCGAGGATGGTTCAGGGCGTCGACGATTGCACGCTCGGCAAGTGCGTACTTCGGACCGGGACCCCGGACTGCACCCCAGATGTGCTCCTGGTTCGTTTGGAAGAACCGAGCCGTCTGTCCGCGGAACGTCAGCGGTTCGATCTGACCAGGTGTGAGCACAACCAGACCGAAGAAGTGCTGATCGGTGAGGTCGTGGCGCTCAAGCGCGCGTCCGGCGGTGATGAGGTACGGCGGTCGGGCGACGGCTTCGACCAGGTCGGCCATGTCAACAACGAGGTGACCGGTGGCGTCTGGCAAGACGAGGAGATCTTTGCGTACCCGGACAACCCGACCTGATCGCACCAGCCACTGGATCGCCTTCAGCGCGGCCGACCGGTTCGGGATAAGTTTCTCCAGCGCAGTAACGTCCACCGAGGGGATTGCGATGCCGCGTCGGCCGGAATCGGCCGCCGCCCTATGGAGCTCACGAAGGACCAGGTCGTCACGTTGCACGTCGTACATAGTACCTGACAAAAAGAAGCGTACACTCCTTTTGTCATGAAACTTGTATGGATTCCTCAGAGGCCCCAAGAGGCTGTCTGAACCAAAATCTCCCCTAAACGCCGAATGCTAAAGGGTCAACACGCCTGAACGCACGTTGCCACGAAGGCCAATGATCTCTTCGGTTTCGGCGCGCTGCATCGCTTGGAGATCGCTGCTATGACACCACACACGAACATCATCCTTCGTTCTCGCCGCAACGACTAATCGTCGCATGGCATCCCGATCGTGCGTCACGGTGTAACTTTCAATGCGCACCTCGCCCTCAGCTTGACCGTAGGCACAGCGGGGGCCGGCGTCCACTTCGCCTTGGACGTCGTGCCACTGGAAACCCTTGGATGGAGGTGACGCCGCGTACGTACCCCACGAGTGCTTCGTGCAGAACCAACCGAGGCCGGTCACGAGGCCTTGGACGTGTGGGTCGTGACGCAGCGCTTCAACCATGCTCGCGATTGAGTGGGTCACGTAATTGTTGCCCGGCCCACCGGCGAACGTGAGCCCGCCCGTGAGACTCGGCACTCGAGCGGGGTCGAAGGCGTCAATTCCCATCACGTCGCACGCGCTCTGCACCACCGTCGGAAAACAACTGTAGAGATCGATGAGTGCGAGGTCGGTCTCGTGAACGCCACTGCGTTGGAGCGCTCGCCACGACGCGGCCATCGCCGGCGAGTCATCGAGCTGGGGGCGTTGTGAGACGTACCAATGGTCAGTAGCGTCGGCACCGCATTGCGGGAATACCATCAAGTCTCGATTGATGCCAAGTTCTTGAGCGTGCTCGAAACTCGTCATGAGGTACGCGGCACCCATGTCGACGGGAAGGTTCGCCACCATTAATTTCGTATAGGGGAACGACACCATTCGATTGCTCGGACTCGGCGTCGCGATCTCGTTTTGAGTGGGCGCCGTCGCGATCCAGGCGTAGGGGTTTTGCTGGGCGACCAGTGCGAAGTTGTGCCACAACGTCGCGAGCCGTTCACGCTGGGTCTCGAGGGACCACCCCAGACGGGCGCGTCGCGCGTTTTCAAAGAGGGGATAGACCTCGACGGGAAGGGTCAGTCCCTGGTCGTATTCGTCTTTCGTAAAGGGGATCCGATTTTCCTCGACCAGTGGTGGCGAGACGACCTCCTCGCCTTGGATCGTCCAATCGACTTTTTGTCCGGCGCGACGCGCGAGTGCACGCGCGTACATCGCTTCGGCGCCGACGACGCCGACGGTGGTGACATCGCCCGAAAAGAATGCGTCGTGCCGTTTCGTGCACCAACTTTTGGGGAATATTTCCGCCCGTGGGTGTCAACCTCGTGGCGACGTCGTGAAGCCCCAGTTGTTCAGTAACGAGGAGCGCGGGGTCTTTCGTGTGCCACGAGAACGATCCAATCGCGACGAGTTCGTCCAAGGTGTCAAGGACGCGCCTGCCCACGCCGGTATCGTCGCTCGCTCGTTCCAGAGCCCGCACCATCAACTCGAGGGGATGCGCACGACCTTCGTAGGTGGCATCGGACGTGGGCCGATTGGTTACTTGACCAACACCAACGATGACCGGAGTGAGGGGTTCGACGTGCACGCTACGAGTATTACCGCACGAGAACCACAAGACGTCGGCGGTAGGGTGTTGTCAATGCGGATCGTCCTTGGATCAGACCACGCGGGATACGAACTTAAGGCCCTGCTCGTCACCACTTTGAAAGAGTGGGGCTACGAGGTTTTGGACGTGGGCACCGAAAACGCCACGGACTCGGTGGACTACCCCGATTTTGCCGAGGCGGTCGCGCGCTGCGTTGTGGCTGGCGAGGCAGAACTCGGTGTGGTCGTGTGCGGCTCGGGCATTGGGGTGTCAATCGCCGCGAACAAGGTGCCTGGCGTGCGCGCCGCCCTCGCCCACGACGCTACGTCGGCCCGGCTCGCGCGAGAGCACAACCACGCGAACGTTTTGTGCCTCGGGGCACGGTTGATTGGACCACCCGTTGCGATCGACGCCCTCGAGGCCTGGCTCCAGGCCACCCCCGAACAGGGACGTCACCTCGCTCGCATCGAGAAACTTGACGCGCTCGACGCACAACTGAGCCACTAAGAAAGGCAAATCGAATTGAGTCCATCGCCCTTTGATAATTGGATCACCAACGACGACGAAGTAACGTCGCTCCTTCGCCAAGAATGGGAACGCCAGACGTCAACCTTGCAATTAATTGCCAGTGAGAACTTCGCATCGCCAGCGGTCATGGCCGCGACCGGTTCGATACTTACCAATAAGTACGCCGAGGGATATCCGGGTCGTCGTTACTACGGCGG
This sequence comes from uncultured Acidimicrobiaceae bacterium, assembly GCA_963834545.1. Taxonomy (GTDB): domain Bacteria; phylum Actinomycetota; class Acidimicrobiia; order Acidimicrobiales; family RAAP-2; genus RAAP-2. The sequence continues at coordinate 20,580 of CAWICL010000027.1, forward strand.
GAATCAAGTGGTCGATGAAGTCGAGGATCTCGCTCGTCGGCGTCTAATCGCGCTATTTGGCGCCGAGCACGCCAACGTGCAACCTCACAGTGGGGCCAACGCCAACGTTGCGGTGTATCAGGCGCTACTGGACGCCGGCGACACGATTCTCGCGATGCGACTTGATCAAGGCGGCCATCTCACTCACGGTTCGCCCGCGTCGATGACTTCGAAGATCTGGAAGTTCGTCTCGTACGGCGTCACACCTCGTAACGACGATCCCGCCAGTCCCGGGGAACTCATTGACTTCGACAACGTTCGTGATCTCGCGCTCGCGCACCGACCCAAACTCATCGTCGCGGGGGCGACGGCGTACTCGCGACGCATCGATCCGGCACCCTTTCGAGAGATTGCCGACGAGGTTGGTGCGTTATTGATGTTCGATTCGGCGCACGTGGCCGGCTTGATTGCGGGAGGTTCGCACCCGAACCCGGTCCCCTACGCCGACGTTGTTTCGTTCACTACTCACAAGACCTTGCGCGGACCACGAGGTGGGGCCATCATCTGTCGTGAGGAGCACGCCAAGAAAATCGACTCCGCGGTTTTCCCTGGCCAACAAGGTGGCCCGCTGGAACACGCCATCGCGGCGAAGGCCATTGCCTTTAAGGAGGCGTCTCTCGCGAGCTTTCCGATGTACACCGATCAGATCCTCAAAAACGCCGTGGCCTTTGGCGAAGCACTCACTCGTGAAGGATTTCGAATTGTCTCGGGCGGGACCGAAAATCATATGTTGCTCGTGGACTTGCGCGAGTTCGACGCCGAACTCACGGGCAAAGAAGCCCAAGAAGTTCTCGACCGAGCGGGGATCACGACGAATCGAAACACCATCCCCGACGACCCGCGAAGTCCCTTCGTCACCTCGGGACTGCGTTTGGGCACCGCCGCTGAAACAACGGCAGGACTGCGTGAGGAGCAATTTGGCTACGTGGCTAGTCTCATTGCGCGTTCACTGCGCCATCGAAGCGACGAAGACGTCCTTCGAGGCGTGCGCAGTGATGTCGCGGTCTTGTGTCACGACTTCAACCCGTACGCGAACTTCACGAAGTAGTCCATGAGCAACATCGCGTCGTACATCGTGGTGATGCTGGTTGGTCTTGTCGTCACCCTGCTCGCCAATCGGCCCGCGAGATTGATCTCGCTGCGGATTGGTTACGCGGCCCAACCCGACGAACGAAAGGTCCACGAGACGCCCACCCCTTACGGCGGGGGAGCGGCGATGTTCGTGGGCTTGTGCATCGCCATGATCTTTGCGGTGGCGATCCCGTCGCTTCGCTCGATCATCACGTCGTCACACGAGATGCTGGGCGTGCTCGTGGCGGCGGGCGTCATCTTCGTGGTGGGCGTGATCGATGATTTTCGCGAGATGAGCGCTCCGGCGAAGGTCGCGGGACAGATTCTCGCCGCGACAATCCTGTACTTCAGCGGTTGCACGATGTACCAGTTGAAGTTGCCCTTCGCCGGGTTCATTGTTCTTGGCCCGTCGATTCTTCCCATCATCACCGCGGTCTGGGTGTTCGCACTGTGTAACGCCGTCAATCTCATCGACGGCCTCGATGGTCTCGCGGGAGGCATCGTGGCCATTGCTTCGGGGACGCTCTGCGTCTACGGGCTTCGCCTCGAGGACCTAGGTCTTCTGCCCACGACCAACGTCGGACCCTTGATCGCCGCACTGACCTGTGGCATCTCGCTCGGGTTCTTGCGCGACAATTTCTATCCCGCCAAGTTGTTCATGGGAGACGCCGGAGCATTGATGCTCGGACTACTCATGAGTGCCTCAACGATGGTGATTGGCGGACGCACCCCGCCGGCGAGTGGCCAAACGTTCTTCTTCTTCGCCCCGCTGTTGATACCGGTGTTCATCTTGGGCGTGCCTCTCTTGGACGCTATTTGGGCCTTCGTCCGGCGAACGGTTTCGGGCCAGGGCTTCCACACCCCGGACAAGAACCACATTCATCACCGACTCATGCGCCTGGGCCACGGTCATCGACGAACGGTCATCATCTTGTGGCTCTGGACGGCTCTCTTGTGTGGTTTTGTCTTGGCGCCGATCTTTGACGCCAAGGTCAACGTCTTTATTCCCCTCGGCGTCGCGTTAATGCTCATTGGCCTCTTCACCTGGTCGAGCCCCTGGCTCAATCGACGATTGGGACGCCAGGACGCCTCGGAAACGAAGGTCCGCTCGTGAGTGAGCAACGCGACGAGGAGGCCTCGAAGGAAAACCCTGATGACTCGAACCTTCCGGGCGTGGCGGCCTTCGCGGTGATGGGTACCACGATCGCGACGTGCGTCGCCGTGGGGGTGTTGCTCGGGCTGTGGGTCGACCACGTCGCCAACAGCGCGCCAGCGGGTCTGCTAATCGGGATAGTCTTAGGGACGGTCGCCGCCGTGGTGAGCGTGGTTAAGCAAGTCCGGCGTTTCCTCTAGAAACCCATTGCCCGTGCTCGAAAATCTTCCCCCCAATACCCTGGCGCGCCTGTTGCGACGCACCACCTTGTCAGCGGTCATCGTGGGATTCGTGGGTTTCGTGGTCGCCTTAGTTTTCGCGACACCCCTCGCCGCACTCGGCGTGGCCCTGGGCGTCGCTCTGGCGATTGTCAACCTTCGTTTTCTCGATCACCAGGCGGCGAAAGTTGAGCTCCAGGGTGAGCAAAGCACGAAAGCCGTCCGGCGCCAATTGGGCGGTCGCACGACCCTTCGCTTGGCGGCGGTGACGGTGGTGGTGATTGGCTTCGTTCTGGTGAACGCACCCTTGGGAATCGGTATTGTGGCAGGGCTTGTGCTTTATCAAATTGTCTTTGTCATGAACGTCATGCGGGTGGTAGCGAGTCAAGGGGGACTGCAGTGAAGACGCTGTACGCCGCGAAGACGATCTCAGTGGGAGTGCACCCGGTGGTGCACGTCTTTGGCCTCACCATCGACACCGACATCGTGACTTCGACGTTGCTCGCCGCCGCGATTTTTCTCTTCCTCGGATTTCGCATGCGCGCCAGGGTCACCGACGGTGTGCCGGGCAAGCTGCAGATCTTCTGGGAGTTCCTCGTCACTCAGGTGACTGACCTGGCCGAATCTGCCATGGGACCCAAGGGCCGACGTTTCGTGCCTATTGGCGTGACGCTGCTGCTGTTCATTCTCATCTGCAATTGGATTGGTTTCATTCCCTCGGCGATGCATCCGGGTTCTTCGGGCGAGATTCTGCCGGCGCCCACCGGTGACGTGAACCTGCCTCTCGCGATGGCACTGCTCGTCATTGTGTGGGTGCACGTCGAATCGTTTCGGGCGCGGGGTTTGCGGGGCTACTTCAATCACTACCGACAGCCCTACACCGCACTCGCGCCGATCAACGTGATCGAAGAAATCACCAAACCGATCACCTTGACGTTTCGTCTCTTCGGCAACCTGTTCTCGGGCGGTCTCATGATCGCGGTAATGACCACGTTGCTGCCGATCTACGTCGTGCCCTTTGGCGAAATCATCTGGAAGCCCTTCGACCTCTTCATTGGCGCGATCCAGGCCTACATCTTCATGTTGCTGACAATTCTTTACTTCACGTTCGCCACCAGCAACGAAGGTCACGAAGAAGAACACCACGAAGCGGCGCACCAGGCGCTGCACGAAGCCTCACACTAACCAACCCAGGAGGAAATTAACAATGGCTCAAACAATTGAATCGGCAGTCGCAATCGCCGGTGCACTCGTCGGTGGCGGAATCGCCCTCGGCGGAGGCGCCATCGGTGCGGCTATCGGTGACGGTCTCGCCGGTAGCCAGACCATTGCCGCGATCGCTCGCCAGCCCGAAATTGAGAACAAGGCGCGTCAGTATTTCTTCTTGACCGTGGGTCTCGTTGAAGCGATGTACTTCATCAACCTTCTGTTCATGGTTGTGTTCGTCTACGTCTTTCAAAAGCAATAACCCATCGATGTCGCGTCACGTGACGCGAACTCGTCTCTCGATAACAAGGTAAAGAGGTCATCGACATGAGTACAGGATCAATATTTCTCCTCCCGAACGGGACGTTCGTCGTCGAACTTCTCGTCGTCGTGGTGATTTTGTGGCTCGTCACGAAGTACATCCTGCCGCCGCTCAACAAGGCCATGGAGACGCGACAAGAGAAGATCCGAAGTTCGCTCGAAGCGGCGGATCTCGCGCGCGCCCAAGCCGAGGAGGCGGGTGAAGAGCGAGCCAAGGTTCTCACCGCCGCGCGCGACCAAGCCCGTGACATCGTCGCTGCCGCTCAAAAGACCGCCGATCAAGTGAAGGCCGAAGCTGCTGGTCGAGGTCAAGTCGAGTTCGATCGGATCGTGGCGAGTGCCCAGGGCGAGGTCGCCCAAGCGCGTCAGCGCGCAATCGACGAAGCGTCGGCGAAGATTGGTGAGATCGTCTTTGACCTCGTGACCAAAGTGGTCGGGCGCGAAGTCGACCAGAACGCGCACCAGGACCTCGTGCGCGAAGCGGTCGCGGCATTACACGCTGAAGCGCAGCGAGAAGCGAATCACTGATCATGCTTCCCAAGCTCGAAGGTTACGCTGCCGCACTCCTGGGATCATTGGATCCAACCGCGCTCGGCGCGGTGGCGGCCGACCTGACGGCACTCGAGAGCACCGTTCTCGCCCGAGCCGATTTGCGCGCGGTATTAAGCGACACCTCAATCAGTGGCATTGCTCGAGGACAAGTACTTCGAGACCTCCTCGCGGGCAAGATCAACGAGGTGACGCTGCGCATGGCGGTCTATGCCGCCACGAACGTCCCCGCTCAAGAAGTGGATCATTCGTTGGCTGAGTTGGCGGTCGTCGCGCGGGTCTTGCACGACACGGGCACCTTCGATCAATCGAGCCTGGGTCTGCTCGCCGCGCGACGTCGCGTTGGCGGATTTGCCGACGCCTTGCTTGACGACATCGACACTTCGAACTTCGCCCGGATCGAAGAGGAATTGTTTCGTTGGGCGCGCACCGTCGAAGCCAACCAGGAGCTGCGGCGCCTTCTTTTGGACCGCGACGCCGCCCTCGAATCTCGGCTCGGCACCGTTCGTCAATTGTTGTCGGGCAAGGTCGATGACATAACGCTTCGATTGGCGTGTTACGTCATTGAAGGGGGACGCCCCCGTGACGTCGTGGGCACGCTCGATTTCCTCGTTGATTACGTGGCGAGGGCGCGTGACTGGCGCGTGGCCCGCGTGCACACCGCGCGAGCGCTCGACGCCTCCAGTCAAGAACAACTCGTTGGCTCCCTCTCGAACTTGACCGGCAAGAACGTCGAGCTTCAGATCGCCGAGGAGCCTGCGTTGCTCGGCGGGGTCCTCGTCGAGGTCGGTGATCTTCGCCTGGATGCAACGACGCGTGGTCGTCTGGGCGAACTGCACGACGCTGTTTCGGCAGGCCGTTTGTATGAATCCGCATTGAATCGAAATGACTAAGTAAAAGGAAATTGTGATGACTGAACTCACCATTAGTGCCACTGAGATCACTGACGCGCTGCGTAAGCACGTCACTGAGTTCAACCCGGCCGTTGGAGCAGAACAGGTGGGACGAGTCGTGGAGGTCGGCGACGGAATCGCGCGAGTCTCGGGTTTACCCTCGGCGAAGGTCAACGAACTGCTCGAGTTCCAAGACGGGACGCTTGGTCTCGCGATGAACCTCGACGAAGAGACCATCGGCGCGGTCGTGCTCGGATCGGTCGACGGCATCGAAGAGGAGCAGATCGTTCGCGCCACCGGGCGCATCTTGTCGATGCCAGTGGGCGACGCCCTGCTCGGTCGGGTCGTCAACGCACTCGGCACGCCCATCGACGGCAAGGGTCCATTGGTCAATCCCGGCACGCGTCGTATGGAGGTCCAGGCACCGGGCATCATCGGACGCCAGCCAGTCAACGAGCCGCTCCAGACGGGCATCAAGGCCATTGACGCAATGACCCCGATTGGTCGCGGACAGCGCGAACTGATCATTGGCGACCGCAAGACCGGTAAGACGACCGTCGCGATCGACACGATTCTGAACCAAAAGGGTCAGGGCGTGAAGTGCATCTACGTCGCGGTGGGTCAAAAGAACTCCTCGGTCGCCCAGACCGTCAAGACCCTCGAGGACTTCGGCGCCCTGGAGTACACGGTCGTGGTGATTGCTTCGGCGGGCGACCCCGCTCCCTTTAAGTTCCTCGCGCCGTACGCGGGTTGCGCCATTGGTCAAGAGTGGATGGATAACGGCCAGCACGCCCTCGTCGTGTACGACGACCTCTCCAAGCAGGCCGAGGCGTATCGACAAATTTCGCTGTTGTTGCGTCGTCCACCGGGTCGCGAGGCCTATCCCGGTGACGTTTTCTATCTGCACAGTCGTCTCTTAGAGCGCGCCGCCAAGTTGAGCGATGAGAAGGGTGGCGGATCACTGACGGCCCTGCCGATCATTGAGACCAAGGCTGGTGACATCTCGGCCTATATCCCAACCAACGTCATCTCGATCACCGACGGTCAGATCTTCCTCGAAGCCGACTTGTTCTACTCGGGTGTACGCCCCGCGATCAACGTGGGTAACTCGGTCTCACGCGTTGGCGGTGCCGCGCAGATTAAGGCCATGCGCAACGTCGCGGGAACGCTCAAGATCGACCTCGCGCAGTTTCGCGACCTCGAATCCTTCGCCACCTTCGGCTCTGAACTCGACAAGTCGTCCCAACAGCAACTCGACCGTGGGTACCGTCTCACCGAGCTCTTGAAGCAGGGGCTGAACGCCCCGGTGCCCGTCGAAGAACAGTGCATCGCAATCTACGCGGGCACGCGCGGTTGGCTCGACACGGTGCCGGTCGAGGACGTACGTCGATTCGAGTCGGAACTTCTCACCACCTTTCGCGCGCAACACGCCGACATCCTTGATCACATTCGAACGTCGGGGACCCTGCCGGGCGCGGACAAGATTGATGCCGCACTGCGCAGTTTCGTTGACGGATTCGCTGTTAGCCACTAAGTACCGAGACGATCGAGCGAGAAAGGAGTAGCGATGGCCGGTGGACAAGAACGAATTCTGCGACGACGTATCAAGTCGGTGCAAGCCACACGAAAGATCACCAAGGCCATGGAACTCATCGCCGCATCCCAGATCTCGCGTAGTCAGGCGCGCATCTATGCGAATCGTCCGTATCGACACGGCATGCAGCGCATTGTGATCGAGGCCGCACTCGGCGATCCGGCGGCGGCGAAGAAGTTGCTCGCCATGCCCGAGGTCGTGCTCAGTTCCATCGTGATCGTCGTGACGGGAGACCGCGGTCTCTCGGGCGCGTACAACTCATCGGTGCTTCGCGCGGGCGAACGGCTGATTCGCCAACTCGAGTCCGAGGGCAGCACCGTACGTCTCTTTTGCGTGGGCAAGAAGGCTGCCGCCTTCTACCGTTTCCGCGGCATCGAGGTTGAGCGCAATTTCGTGGGATTCGCCGATCGGCCGAGTTTTGCTGACGCGCGTCTCATCGCGAGCGCGGTCGCGGCCCCCTTTGCCGCGGACGAGGTTCAAGAAGTGCAACTCGTCTCCACTCGCTTTGTCTCGGCGGGCAATCAGCACGTCGAGGTCGAGCGACTCTTGCCGCTCACGGTGCCCGACGTCCTCGCCGAGGATCTACCGACGCTGAAGGGTTACACCGAATTTGAGCCCGAAGTGAAAGAGCTCCTCGTCGCCCTCGCCCCCAAGGCTCTCGAGAGCGAGATCTTCTCGGCGCTACTCGAAGGGGCAGCGTCGTTTCACATCAGTCAGCAACGGGCCATGGCCGCCGCGACCGACAACGCCGACGAACTCGGCCAGAACTTGACTCGCATCATGAATCGAGCCCGACAGGACTCGATCACCACCGAGATTATGGAAATCGTGGGCGGCGCCGAAGCGCTCCGCTCGGGAAAGTGAGAAAGCAATGACAATGGCTCCTGAAAAGACCACGCTCGAAACCGGACGCGTCGTCGCGATCGCCGGGCCGGTCGTGGACGTGGAGTTTCCACCCCACGCCTTGCCGGAAATCAACCACGCCGTCGAGATGGACATCGTGCTCGATGGCGCGAGCGTGACCGTCACCGCCGAGGTCGCCCAGCAGATCGGTGAGGGCCGTGTTCGCTGTGTGTGCATGAAGCCAACCGACGGACTCGTTCGCGGAGCGGTCGTTCGCCAGAGCGGGCGAGGCATCACCGTGCCGGTTGGTGACGCGGTGCTCGGACACGTGTTCAACGTGATTGGCGAGCCGCTCGACACCAACGACATTGGTCCGGTCGAGGACCACTGGGAGATTCACCGCAGTGCACCGGCCTTTGACCAATTAGAGCCGCGAGCCACGATGTTCGAGACGGGTATCAAGGTCATTGACCTTCTCGCCCCGTACGTCCAGGGTGGCAAGATCGGACTCTTCGGAGGGGCGGGCGTTGGCAAGACCGTACTCATCATGGAGATGATTCGTCGCGTCGCCGAACAGCACGACGGAGTGTCGGTCTTTGCCGGCGTGGGCGAGCGAACCCGCGAAGGTACTGACCTCTTGCTCGAAATGCGCGAGTCGGGAGTCATCGAAAAGACGGCGTTGGTATACGGGCAAATGGACGAACCACCGGGCGTTCGACTTCGCGTGGCGCTCGCGGCGCTCACGATGGCTGAGTACTTCCGAGACGTGAAGAATCAAGACGTCTTGTTGTTCGTGGACAACATCTTTCGTTTCGTCCAAGCCGGATCGGAAGTCTCGACACTGCTCGGCCGCATGCCCAGTGCGGTGGGCTATCAGCCAACGCTCGCTGACGAGATGGGTGAACTCCAGGAGCGAATCACCTCGACGCGCGGTCGCTCGATCACCTCGTTGCAGGCGGTGTACGTTCCCGCCGACGACTACACCGACCCCGCACCGTTCACGACGTTCACCCACCTTGACGCGACGACCGAGTTGAGTCGCCAGATCGCCGCTTTGGGTATCTATCCCGCGGTGGACCCACTCACCTCAACGTCTAACATCCTCGCGCCCGAGATCGTTGGCGACCGTCACTACGCGGTCGCCCGACAAGTCCAACAGATCCTCCAGCGTTACAAGGAACTTCAAGACATCATCGCGATTCTCGGTCTCGATGAGCTCTCCGAGGATGACCGTGTCACGGTCTCGCGGGCCCGAAAGATTCAGCGATTCTTGTCCCAGCCGATGTTCGTCTCGAAGATCTTCACCGGCATCGACGGCATCAACGTTCCAGTCCAAGAGACCATCGAATCCTTCGAGCACTTGGTGAAGGGCGACCTCGACCAGTACCCCGAGCAAGCGTTCCTCAACGTTGGTGGCGCGAGCGACGTAGAGCGCAAGGCCGCGGAATTGGCGAAGAGTTAGTAGATGACGACGTTGCTGGTTGAGATTGTGACTCCCGAAGTCGCGTTGTGGTCAGGTTCGGCGACGGCTTTGATCGCGCGTTCGTCGAGCGGGGACTTCACGATCTTGCCTCAGCACACGCCCACGGTGGGCGACCTCGTTCCGGGTATCGTGCGCGTGGAGACTGACGAAGGTGAACTTTCCTTTTGCGTGCACGGCGGGTTCTTCCAGGTGGGCCCCGACGAACTCGAAGGGGTGACCCGAGCGACCGTGCTGGCGGGTGTCGCGGAACTGACCTCAGACATCGACGTCGCCCGAGCCCAGATCGCGAAGGAAGCGGCCCAACTCGAGCTCGCCAACGTCGTGCGCGACGCAGGCGATGACGCCTCCGCGTTGCAACTCGCCACCGACGCCCTCGCGCGTGCGGAGCTTCGCCTCCAAGCCAAGAGTTGAGTCAGCGAGCCGACACGTAGTCGAGTAACTCCTTCTTCTCGTGTTCGAGTTCATCGAGTCGAGCCTTGACGACGTCACCAATCGAGATGAGGCCGATCAACGCGTTGTCCTTCACCACCGGGACGTGACGAATCCGGTGCGAGGTCATGAGACTCATCAGTTCGGTCACCGAACTGTCTTCGCGGCACGTCGTGATCTCGGTACTCATGAGGTCAGCGACGCTCATCGTGAGCACCTGCTCACCTCGGGTCGCCAGCGCCCGGACCACGTCTCGTTCGCTGAACATTCCCGCGAGGGGCGGGGTTGAACCCGTGACCACGAGTGCGCCGACACCGCGTTCGCGAAGCATCGCCACCGCGTCGGCGACGGAACGCTCCCTACTGATTGTGGCGACGTCGTTACCTTTTGATTGAAGAATGT
>CAWICL010000028.1:0-7055 GCA_963834545.1 uncultured Acidimicrobiaceae bacterium
TTGAGACACGCATGACACAGCTCCTCGCAATGACAACAGGGTCCATTCGGGCTCTAGGCGTGACCTTAATTTGTGACTCGATCGCACCGGTCATCGGGGAGGGGAGCAGCGCGCACGAAAACGTTGCAATTCACGCCTTATGAGCCCGGGCCATGTGAAGTATTTAATTAGAACCCGGCGGTCGTGAACTCTTGAAGCTTGTCGTGACGATGGAAGGTTTCGATGGTGCGAACAGTGCCCGATCGAGATCGCACGACCAGTGACTGGGTCGTCGCACCGAAGTTGTAGAAACGCACACCTCGCAAGAAATCTCCGTCGGTGATGGCGGTAGCCGAGAAGAAGCAATTATCACTCGCGACGAGGTCGTCGGTGCCCAACACGCGCGCAAAGTCATAGCCCAAGCTCTCGGCGTGCAGTCGCTCTTCTTGATCGCGAGCGTGGAGCACGCCTTGGATCTCGCCGCCGAGTCCCTTCAAAGCGGCGGCGGCGATGACGCCCTCGGGTGTGCCGCCGATTCCAAAGAGAACGTCGGCACCAGAGTTCGGCCAGCCGGTCGCGATCGCACCGGCGACGTCACCATCAGAAATCGACAGGACTCGCGCTCCGGCTTCGCGAACCTCTTCGACGAGACTGTCGTGTCGAGGTCGATCGAGTATCACGACGCCGAGTTCTTGGATTGGCTTCTTCAAGCGCTTCGAGAGTTCCTTCAGGTTGTCGGTCGCCGTTGCGTTGATGTCCACCGAACCGCGTCCCAAAGGTCCGACGGCGACCTTCTTCATGTAGACGCACGGCCCCGGATTGAACATGGTGCCGCGTTCAGAGAGCGCGATCACTGACAGTGCGCCGTTTCGCCCCATCGCCGTGAGCGTCGTGCCGTCGACGGGGTCAACGGCGACGTCCACCAGAGGCGGTCGGCCATCGCCGATTCGTTCACCGTTGTAGAGCATCGGTGCTTCATCTTTCTCGCCCTCACCAATGACGACGATGCCGTCCATGGCGATGGCCCCGAGGACGAAACGCATGGCGTCAACCGCCGCGCCATCGGCGGCGTTCTTGTCACCTCGCCCCGCCCAGCGAGCAGCGGCGATTGCGGCCGCTTCGGTCACTCGGATCATCTCAAGAGCGATATTGCGGTCGGGCCTCGATGGTGGCTGCACGCGAACAGCGTACTAGCCAGCCCTTGAAGAAAATGGGGTCGCAACCGACTCGCCGGGCAGACCGGCAATACTTGAAGGGTGAGTTCTCTCGTCGTGAAGCCGGTTGGTCCACTCGAGGGCGAGGTTCTCGCTTACGGAGCGAAGAACGCGGTGCTCAAGGAGATGGCCGCGTGTCTGCTCGCAACTGGTGAACACCATCTCACCAATGTCCCGGCGATCACCGACGTCAGCGTGATGGCTGAACTCCTCGAGTCCCTGGGATGCACGGTGCGACGACCACGCGAGCACGAGTTGTCGATACGCGTCCCTGAACCGTCGCACATCAAGCCCATTGCGCCCGCACACCTCTTTGAGGCAATGCGCGCGTCGATCGTCGTCTTAGGACCGTTGCTCGCGCGCTGCGGCGAGGCGAACATGGCCTTGCCCGGAGGCGACGACTTCGGGCAGCGTCCCATCAACTTTCACACCGACGGCTTAAGCGCCATGGGTGCCACGTTCCACAACGAACGAAGCTCCATTCACGCCACGGTCTCGCGCCCTCGCCTCTACGCCACGAGAATCACGCTCGAATACCCCAGTCACACCGCCACCGACAATCTCTTGATGGCCTGTGTCTTAGCGGAGGGAAGGTCGGTGATCGACAACGCCGCTCGCGAACCTGAGGTGGAGGACCTGGGTCGCCAACTCATCGCGATGGGAGCACGCATCGAAGGACTCGGCACGTCGCGGCTCACCATTGACGGCGTCGAACAACTCGCACCGACGTCACATCACGTCGTGACCGATCGGGTAGTGACGGCGACGTATCTGGCCTCGGGGCTCATCACCGGCGGAGCCGTTCGAGTCGCGGACGCTCGGCCCGAGCATATGGAGATGTTGCTTCGAAAGATTGAGACCATGGGTGGACGTATCGACACGTCCGGACAAGGAATCCTCGTCGCTGGGCCCAAGCGACTTCGCGCCTGTGACGTGGCGACGTTGCCCTATCCCGGCGTGGCGACTGACTACAAACCGCTGCTCACCGCGATGTTGAGTGTCGCCGAGGGCGTTTCGGTCGTCACTGAGAATCTCTTCGTCGGGCGCTTTCGCTACGTCGATGAACTCGTTCGCCTTGGCGCGAGCATCACGACCGAAGGTCATCACGCCATGATTCGCGGCGTCGAATCGCTGCAGGGCACTTCGGTGCGCGGTACCGATATTCGCGCGGCGGCGGCACTGGTGCTCGCCGGTCTCGTCGCGAGCGGCGAGACTCGCGTGAGTGGCCTCGAACACCTCGAACGTGGCTACGACGATCTCGTGGGACGTCTCAGCACGCTTGGTGCCGCGATCGAGAGATCGACGTGATCTCGCGCGATCCCGCTGAACTTTTGAAATTGGCGAACGAAGGTTCGCGCACGGCGCTCGCGCGGCTCTTGACGTTCGTCGAGTCTGGCGGAGCAGCGCAGCGTTCGACCGCGTCACTCGTCTACCGCAGCGCGCCGCCCTACGTCGTTGGTATCACCGGTGCGCCGGGTGGGGGCAAATCGACCTTGACCGATCGTCTGATCACCTGGAGCCTTGAGCGCGGATCCTTCGATGGCGAGGATGCCTTTGATCAAGTGGGTGTGCTCTGTATTGACCCGAGTTCGCCCTTTAGCGGCGGGGCGATATTGGGTGACCGGATTCGCATGCAAGACCACGCGACCAATGAGAAGGTCTTCATTCGCTCGATGGCGACGAGGGGTCATCTCGGCGGACTCTCCCTCGCGGTACCCGATGCGTTACGCGTTCTCGGTGCGGCGGGCTTTCGTCTCGGACTGGTCGAGACGGTGGGAGTGGGACAGATGGAAGTCGACATTGCTTCGGCGGCGGACACCACGATCGTGGTGACCAATCCCGGCTGGGGCGATGCCATGCAGGCGAGCAAGGCCGGACTCTTGGAAGTGGCCGATATCTTCGTGATCAACAAAGCGGATCGACCGGGACTTCGAGAGACGCGTCGTGATCTCGAGCAGATGCTCGAACTGGGCGAACATAAGTGGCGTCCGCCGATCATCGAAACGACGGCCACGAGCGGCATCGGAACGGGCGAGCTGTTTGAGGCGATCGTGGAGCATCGGCGTTATCTCATGTCCAGTGATTTCGAAGCTCACCGACGTCGTAATCTCGCTCACGAGCTCGATCGAGTGATGGCGGCGATACTGCGCGCCAAGGTGCAAGATTTGGCCCGCGGGTCAGCGTACGAAGCGCAGCTCGACGCGCTGCTCGCGGACTCGACCGATCCCTATCACGCCGCCGAGACCTTGCTCGCGAACTCATGATCGCGACCTCGACTGGCTATGACCTGGTGTTCTTGGTACATATCATCGCCGCGGTGGCGACACTGACGGTTTTGGTGGCGATGCGATTCTCAGCATTCACGATTGTGCGTGGCGCGAGTAGCGAGATTCAACGAGCCCGTTTCCCCAATCGTCGAAATTGGGCGGCGCGGTTCTTGCACGTACTTCCCATCACGGGACTGATCATGTCCTTTACCGGTGACAGCTCGGTTTCGCTCACTCGTCCCTGGATCGGCGTGGGCCTGCTCTGTTACATCCTGGCGGCGGGTCACCTCGAAGCGCGCACGCTTCCTTTGGAACGGGCCGTGAGTGAAGTGATCCAACACGACGGAATGGCGTCACCCGAACGGGGTCGGAAACTCGTGCTCTCGGTTGACGTCCTGCTCGGGCTCGTCGGAGTGGCGTTTCTCTCGATGTTGGTGCAGTACTAAGGACGTCTTAAAGGAAACTGGCGCGGCCCACCATGCCCGCGGCGACGGTCGCGTTCGTGACTTCGTCAATGAGCACGAAGCTTCCGGTAACTCGATTGTCGCGGTAGTCATCAACGACGATCGGATCAGCACACTGCAACGTGGCGATACCAATCTCGTTCGTGCTGAGTCCCGCCGATTCGTTGACGTGCAGGGTGGCAATATCCACTACCCCCGTCAAGGCGCCAACACGAACCGGGGTCACCTTGGTCGTGTGCTTGAGGCGAAGGCGTTGTCCCGGTTTCAAGGTGTTCTCGCCGAACCAACACAACGTGGCGGTGAATTCGCGCGTGACGCGAGGCAGTGGAGTGGTTGCGATGAGGTCGCCGCGCCCGGCGTCAGTCTCGGCATCGAGGTCAACGTCAATCGAGAGCCCGGTCGTCGCCTCTTGGATTAGTCCGGCACCCGAGTTGAGCGCTCGCACCGTGGTCTCGATGTTCGCGGGCAACAGCGTCACGGTGTCGCCAATCGACAATGTCGCGCCATTTAACATGCCCGCGTACGTGCGCCCACCGCCGCTTTGGCGAAGTACCCACTGGATGGGAAGACGAGCCCCATGATTGGTCGTGGTCCACGAACCTGCGTCCGAGGTCTCCAGCGCCGATAAGACGGTGGGGCCTTCGTACCAGGGGGTGTTCGGGGACGCATCGACGACGTTGTCACCGAGTAAGGCCGAGACCGGGATGCACGTTACGTGCTCGAATTCCAGTTCGTTGGCGAGGGTCTCGAGTTCGTCGACAATGGAACGGTACGCACTCTCGGACCAGTTCACTTCGTCCATCTTGTTGACCGCGACAACGATGGTGCGAACGCCCAAGAGCGCCGCGATCACGAGGTGGCGACGCGACTGCTCCTTGAGGCCGTGGGCGACATTCAATACGACGAGCGCGAGGTCAGCGGTTGATGCGCCGGTTGCCATGTTGCGCGTGTACTGGACGTGCCCCGGACAGTCGGCGATGATGAACTTTCGCGACGGGGTGCTGGCGTATCGGTACGCGACGTCGATGGTGATGCCCTGTTCGCGTTCGGCCCGCAGCCCGTCGGTGACGAAACTTAAGTCCAGGTCGCCAACGCCGCGCTTTTCGGACGCTGCCGCTACGGCGTCGAGTTGGTCGTCGAAGAGTTGACGGGTGTCGACGAGGATCCGACCGATCAAGGTGGATTTGCCGTCGTCGACCGATCCCACCGTTGCGAGACGCAAGAGATCCTTGTGGGCGAGCTTCATTTAGAAGTAACCCTCGCGCTTGCGGTCTTCCATCGCGGTTTCGCTAAATCGGTCGTCGGCGCGCGTGGCTCCGCGCTCAGACACGTTCGCGAGCGCGACTTCGTCGATGATTGCTTCCAAGGTGGACGCCGAGGACACGACCGCCCCGGTGCAGTTCGCGTCACCCACGGTTCGAAATCGTACGGTGCGACGCTCGACCTTTTCGCCGGGCTTGGGCTCCACGAACGGACCGACGGCGAGCCACATGTTGTCTCGCAAGAGAACGTCACGCTCGTGGGCGAAATAGATCGAAGGAAGCTCCATTGCTTCACGCTCGATGTACTGCCAGACGTCGAGTTCGGTCCAGTCCGATAAGGGGAAGGCGCGAAGGTGCTCGCCCGGATTGACCTTGCCCTGGTAGAGCTGCCAGAGTTCGGGTCGCTGCTGGCGAGGATCCCACTGACCAAAGGCGTCGCGAAAGGAGAGGATCCGCTCCTTGGCGCGCGCCTTGTCCTCATCGCGTCGCGCACCACCAAAGGCAGCGTCAAAGCCATTGTCCGTGATGGCGTCGAGCAACGTCACGGTCTGGAGACGATTACGCAGACCTAAAGGGCCCGGATCGGGAACCTTGCCCTGGTCAATAGAATCTTGAACCTTGGCAACGATGAGCCGAGCGCCGATTCGCTCGATTGATCGGTCGCGGTACTCGAGCACTTCGGGGAAGTTCTGTCCGGTGTCAATGTGCATGACGGGAAATGGCAGTTGTTGGGGAGCGAAGGCTTTGGCGGCAAGGTGTAAGAGCACGGCGGAATCTTTGCCACCCGAAAAGAGCAGGACGGGTCGTTCACATTCGGCAACGACCTCTCGGAGGATGAAGATGGCGTGCGATTCAAGGAGATCGAGATGATCGGTCATAAAAGGAGTGTGAACGGTGTCAGTTCTCATAGGAGTTAAACAGTTTACGTATTCTACTAAAACACTTGACAATGTTAGACTTAAGGCCTAAATCCCTATGAATATCACCACCGCGACCCTCGAAGAGCTCGATGC
This sequence comes from uncultured Acidimicrobiaceae bacterium, assembly GCA_963834545.1. Taxonomy (GTDB): domain Bacteria; phylum Actinomycetota; class Acidimicrobiia; order Acidimicrobiales; family RAAP-2; genus RAAP-2. The sequence continues at coordinate 6,200 of CAWICL010000028.1, forward strand.
ACAGAACGTGGCCTTTGAGCGCGCCACGCCAAAGGACATACTCAACTGGACCTTCGAACGCTTCGGCGAGAAAATCGCGATGGCGTGCTCGTTCGAGGATGTGGCGTTGCTGCACATGATCCATGAAGTGCGCCCCGAGACCGAGATCATCTTCTTGGATACCGGCGCACATTTTCCCGAGACACTCGAGTTCGCGAGTCGCATCGAACGTGAGTGGGATCTTCGACTTACACGAACCTCGCCCGGTCCCGATGCGAAGGACTGGCCGTGTGGGACCGACCGTTGTTGTGAACTGCGAAAGGTCGAACCACTGTCGCGCGCGCTTACCTCGAAGTCCGCGTGGATCACGTCGTTGAAGCGAGTCGATGCGCCGACGAGAGCCGCCATGAAGATCGTGCACTGGGACGAGAAGTTTGGTCTCGTGAAGGTGAATCCCCTGGCGACGTGGAGCGACGATGACGTTGCGTACTATCTGACGTCACATGATCTTCCCGAGCATCCCTGTGGTCTCAGGGTCACGCGTCGATTGGCTGTGCACCCGTCACGATGAAACCGATCGTTCGTGGTGACCGACGATCGGGTCGTTGGGCGGGTGCCGACAAGGAGGAGTGCGGCCTGCACGAGGCCTAATATCCACCAAAAAAGGGTATTTCGAAGTACCGTTGACTTCAATGTTTGCGCGCTTTGTCGAGGATGTGGCCGAATGCTGCTAATCGTCCTCGCTCTGTTGTGGGTGGCGATTCTGATCCCCATCGGCCTGCGTCATTTCCGAGACAACGGGACAGAACGATCGATCGAGTCCTACCAAGCCGAACGCGAGCTCTTGAGTCGTCAAGATCACCTCGGCGCGGCGAAT
>CAWICL010000029.1:0-5546 GCA_963834545.1 uncultured Acidimicrobiaceae bacterium
CTCGAGCGCGATTAACGCGTCAGTCACCGCATCGCGATTCTCAAAAAGCACGTCGGGCCAAATCGACGGATCACCAGCCGCGATTCGCGTCATGTCACGAAACCCTCCCGCCGCGAGTTGCAACAGCACGGCGTCGGTTTGGGCCGCTTCGGCGGCCTCGTTCATCAAGGCCCCCGCCAAGAGATGCGGCACGTGGCTCGCGATAGCCACCAGGCGATCATGGTCCTCAGCACTCACCGCAACAACGTTGGCTCCAATTTCGCGCAGTATCCCGTGCAGGACGCTGTACGTTTCGGGCCTCGTCTGATCCGTTGGCGTAAGCACCCAATTGCAGCCTTGGAACAAATCGCGCTTCGCACCTCGAAGACCACGCAATTCGGATCCAGCCATCGGGTGTCCCCCGAGGAACCGGGCATCGTGGACTTCGGCGACGATCGAACCCTTCACGCCCGCGACGTCGCTCACGATGAGTTCGGGATTCGAAAATGAATGGAGCAACGCATTCGCAATCTCGACGACGCTTCCCGCGGGTGTCGCGATGATGACGAGATGGTGCTCGTTGCTCAAAGTCGTATCAAGGATGACGCCTCGTTGCAGTGCTTCGCGTTCCACGTCAGCATTGGCGTCTTCGCCACTGACCAACCAGCCCGCCTTGGCCAGCGCCATCGCGAGCGACGCGCCTATAAGACCGAGACCAACAATATGTGCGCGACGACTATTCGGGAAGGTCATCGCGTAGCGTCTTGGCTTGGCGCAGGTAGACGTGGTGAATATCGCTGCGCTCGCGCGGGCTGTACACGTGCATCATGATGCGCAAGCATCGAGGCATCGCCTCGGGCACGTCAATCTCGCTCGCGCACATCAGCGGCACGTCACCGAATCCGACTCCACGCGCGGCGGTCGCAGGAAACGTCGACGTTAGATCTGGCGACGTCGTGAAGAGCACGCTGACCACGTCATCGTGGACCAGATCATTTCGCTGCATCATCGCTTGGAGGAGTTCTTGGGTGGCCGCGTTGATCTCTTCGGGGGTGTCAACTGAGCACGTGGTGGCGCCCCTGATGGCGCGTACGAGCGGTGAAGTCATGATGGCATCGTAGATGCGATTTCTTCGGTCATCCCTACCGCCTCCATCAAACGACGAACTTCACTGAGTGAAAGCTGGCGCGACGAACCCGGCGTCAACGTTGCGTCCTGTAGCGGACCAATACGGGTTCGTACCAGACGGGTGACGTCATGACCAATTGCTGAACACATACGGCGAACTTGGCGATTACGCCCTTCGTGGATGACGATGCGCAACAACCCTTCACTGACGCGACTGACTTGAGCGGGGCTCGTCATGCCGTCGTCGAGCTCTACGCCCTCACGAAGGCGCCGGATCGCGCCCGGTGAGGGATCGCCATCAACGCGCGCCAGGTATTCCTTGGAGATTCCCGAGCTCGGGTGGGTCAAGAGGTGCGCGAGCCTTCCGTCATTGGTCAAGATGATCAGACCTTCGGTGTTCATGTCGAGTCGACCAACGGGGAAAATTCGCACCGACGCTTCGACCAGATCGAGCACGGTAGTGCGGCCCGGGGATCCGAGGCGGTGGTGACGACGCCGTCGGGTTTGTTGAGAAGGTAATAGACCATGTTCTGAGCGGTCGGGGCGAGTGTGCCGTCCACACATATCACCTGACTATCGGGATGCACCCTGTTGCCAAGTTCGGCAATCCGGCCGTCGATCGTGACGCGACCTTCAGTGATCAGGATCTCGCAGGATCGTCGCGAACCAAAGCCTGCCCTCGCCAGCGTCTTTTGGAGGCGCTCACCTTCTTCCAACTACGCGTCCTCAGTCAGCTCGAGGGTGGCTTCGAACAGGGAATCGACGATCTCGTTCGCGGTCTCGACGGGGGGCATGAACTCTTCAATCGGTGGTAGATCACTGACCGACGCCAAACCCATGCGGTCGAGGAACAGCTCAGTCGTTCCGTACATGATCGGTAGTCCCGGACCCGATGCCCGACCTTTCTCTTCGATGTAGCCACGTTGCTCGAGCAAGCGAACCACACCATCCACGTTGACTCCTCGAAGAGCGGTGATTTGCGCCCGCGATACTGGTTGGCGATAGGCAATGATCGCGAGAGTCTCCAGTGCCGCCGAACTCAGTCGGTGTGATACATCGCGGTTCGCGAACTTCACGACCCATTGAGCGACGTCGGGAGCTGACTGCATGACCCAGCCACTCGCCAATTCTGCGAGTTGGAATCCCCGACGTTCGTCAATGAACTCACTGCGCAGTGTTCGAAGAGTCTCGCTAACCACGTCGGCGTCTTCGTCGAGCACGTCGGCAAGTTCTTCGGCAGTGATGGGCTCGAGCGCGACGGCGAGCATCGCCTCCAACTTCTGTTCCAGTGACGACTCATCCCTCATAGCTGTCCACCCTTCCAAGATCGAGTGGCGATGTGGCGTCGATCCACTTGATCTGCACGTCACCAAACGTCACGCCTTGTCCGAGGTCAATCAATCCCAGTTTGCAAAGCTCCAATAATGCCAAGAAGTGAACGATCACCTCAATGCGGCTCTGCAAACCAGCGGTGAGACTACGAAACGACAGTCGACCCATAGCGGGCAAACGCTGAGCGAGCGATACTACGGTCTCTGCGACCGTGACCGCGTCAACGGTGACGTGATTGAGCCGCACGACGGGAACTGGCTTTTCTTCGATGCCTCGCAGATAGGCACCCGCCAGGAGAGCAGTCGTAACGCCGGCCAAGAGATCGGGCGGCGTGACGACAAAACCGTCATCCACGCCTCGAAGACGCGGATACGAACGACTCGCCCGTTCGAAAAGTGAGACAAAGGCGTCGGCGAGCGCCGCGTACGTACGAAGCTCTAACAGCCGTGCGAGCAAGACGTCGCGCTCCTCCCAACCAACAAACTCCTCGTCGGGCTCGGTGTTATCACGCCCCGGCAAGAGACGTTGGCTCTTCATTTCGAGCAGGATTGCCGCGATCAGCAGGAATTCCGAGAGTTGTTCGGTCTCCATTGGTACAGAGTCGTCACGAAGTACCGCGACGAACTCGTCAACCAGCGGAGCGAGTGGCACATCCAAGATGTCGACTTCGTGGCTGTTAATGAGGTGCAACAGCAGTTCAACTGGGCCGCTGAAAGACGGCGTCGTCACGACGAAGGTCACGGACCAACTCTAGTGTGTGCGACTCGCCAAATGCAGGGGCTCATCTACGATGGTGTGATGAGAATTCTCTCGGGAATCCAACCATCGGGCTCGATGCACATAGGCAACTACTTAGGGGCCGTCAAGCAGTGGGTTACGTCACAGAACCCAGACGCCTATTACTGCGTGGTCGACTTGCATGCGCTCACCTTGGATATCGAACCCGACGAGTTGCGCGAGAAGACAATTGACTGTGTTGCGACGTTGCTCGCCGCGGGCATAGACCCGCGACGTGTCGACACTCTTCGTGCAAAGTCACGTCGCCGCTCACGCCAAGATGAATTGGCTCTTGGAATGCGTCGCGACGTTCGGCGAGCTGAACCGGATGACCCAGTTCAAAGAGAAGTCCGGTCGACAAAAGGGTTATCGCGTCGGTCTCTTGACCTATCCCGTCTTGATGGCCGGAGACATCCTGCTCTACGGCGCCGAACAAGTGCCCGTTGGCGACGACCAGCGACAGCACTTGGAGCTGACGCGCGTTCTCGCCGAGCGGTTTAATGCTCGTTATGGTCCGACGTTCAACGTTCCCGTGGGTTACGTGCCCCACGCCGCCGCACGGGTGATGGATCTCCAGGAGCCGACGAGAAAGATGTCCAAGTCACTCTCAAGTCCCCTGGGTTCGATCTATCTCTTCGATGAGCCAGCCGACATCGAGAAGAAGGTCAAGCGAGCCGTCACCGATACCGACGGCGAAGTTCGTTTTGATCCAAAAGCGAAGCCGGGACTCTCAAATCTGCTCGAAATCTTCGCGTCGTTCTCCAACGAGACACCGTCACGCGTGGCTGAGCGCTACGAGCGATACGGCGATTTGAAGAACGACTTAGCTGATCTCGTTGTCTCGTCGCTGGCTCCGATCACCGCGCGTTACAAGGAACTGCGCTCTGACCCAGGGCAACTCCGCGACATCATCGCTCGGGTATCACTTAAGGCCAGCGTCGTCGCTGATCCGATCTATGAGCGCGCCGCGGCGGCAATGGGCCTTATTTAAAGGCGAGCTCCTGCCACCAGATCTCGAGGTCGTACAAAGCGTGGTTCCCGAAGTTGAAAACCCAAAACGCGAGGACCACGAAGATCAGCACGAACGGCATCGCACGAGCGCGAAGTTGGTAATAGCTCGACAACTTACTTCGCGGCACGAATCGTTCGATGATCGCCGAGCCGTCCAGCGGTGGTATCGGTATCAAGTTGAAGGCCGCTAAGACCAGATTCGGCAAGCCAATGTAGAGGCCGACGTCATAGGTCGACACGCTCTTCGAAACATGGACCGCGTAGAAACAAATTCCCAGTCCAATCAGCGACAAGATGATGTTCACCAAGGGACCGGCCAAGGAAACGTAGAGCGACTGTTTTCGCGGATTACGCAGGCGTGACACGTTCACGGGGACTGGTTTGGCGTAGCCAAACGCTGGTGCGTGAATTAGCACGAGCAAGAGAGGCAGTAGCACGGTTCCGAACGGGTCAATGTGCACCAGAGGATTGAGGGTGAGTCGACCGCGTTCTTTCGCGGTGGGATCACCGTAATGATTCGCCACGAAACCATGGCTCACCTCATGCAAGATCACCGAAGGCACGATTACTAGGAAGTAATAGAAATTATTCACGTTCTCTGTTCACTCGTGCGCTCGGGGATGAGCCTCTTGATACTCGCGCTGCAACGACGATACTGATACTGCGGTATAGAGCTGAGTCGTCGCAATCGACGCGTGACCTAGAAGCTCTTGCACCACCCTAATGTCGGCGCCGTGGGCCAACATGTGTGTCGCGCAGCTGTGTCGAAAGACGTGCGCGGAGATCGTGCTTCGCTCGATACCCACTGCGAGAGCGCGCTTGTGGATGATGAGATCAATGCCCTGGCGTGAAATCGCACCACCGCGGACGTTTAAGAACAACCGCGACGTCTTTTTGGCGTTGACGAATTCATCTCGACCACCAGGCCCTAGATAACGAACAAGGACGTCGCTAATAATTTCGCACCCATAGGAACGAGGCGTTGCTTAGAACCCTTGCCCGTGACCAGTACGAATTCTTCGTCGAAATCAAGATCTTCCAATCTCACAATGCCATCATCCTCTAACCTGGCAACCGGTGTTGTAGAGGAATCGAGCAGCGCTCGATCCGCAGGTCTACCGCGCTCGCACCGTGAACCGAATCCAAGAGCGCGATGACGAAGTGCTGGTTGAGCGGCTTTGGCAACGTGCGTCGCGACTTGACCCTTTTACGCGCGCCGTGGGATCGCTCGCGACTTCACCCTCGAACACCATGAATCCGAACCAACCTCGCAGTGACGAGATCGCTCGTGCCACCGTACTCTCCGCGCGATCACTCGC
>CAWICL010000030.1:0-5120 GCA_963834545.1 uncultured Acidimicrobiaceae bacterium
ACCGACGTGGTGAACGAGATCTTCGCTCGACTTCGAAAGGCCACCCTCGAAGAGCGTGGTGCGACACCACCGAGTGCGCGCAAGGTACAAAACGTCCCCGCGAAGGTCCAAACCGCCGACGCGGAGCTGTTCCATCGGCGCGACGTCGCCATTGACGAGACCCTCGCGGTCTTGACCAGAAAAGTGAAGCGGGCTCTCCAAGATGATCAGAACATCATGCTCGAACGACTGCGCGGAGTGCGCAACATGATCACGACCGAACTCGAGGACGAGCACGTCCAGCGAGCGCGCTACGCCGACGCCGCCTTTGACGCGTTGGTCGACGCCGCGGCGGCCGGTTCCCAGTTCGCCTTCGACGAGGCGGGACGCACCGGCGAGCCGGCAAGCAAAGTCGCCCTCGACGACTGCGCCGCGGACCTCGCGGTCACCATTGTCCTCGCACTTCGAAAGCGGATCCTCACCGACGGTGCGGTCGAAGGGCCGGACCGGGCGAACGCCGCCTACAAGGAATGGCGCGGAGCGCGCGTCGAACGCCTGTGCACCGACGCCGCGCGACGGGCCTTTCATCTGGGCGTGTTGAGCGCGTCGCGGGGTCACGCCGTGCGCTTCTTCGCCGCTCCCAATGACGCGCCGTGTGACGCGTGTGCCCTCGACGCCGCCGCGGGCGAGCGTCTCGCTGGTCAGGTCTTTCCGAGTGGATCGCAGTATCCGCCTCTGCACGCCGGTTGCGCGTGTGCTGTCGTACCGGTCTGAAAAACGACCTAGGCTCGATGCGTGCGTAGCCCAACCGACGTGACCCCTCGTCCTCGTCGCGTAGGACGATTCTCTCGCCGATTCTGGATTGGACTCGTCGTCGCGATCATTTTCGTCGGCTTCTTGTCGCTGCGCAGTCTCGCGGGACTCTGGACCGATCAGATGTGGTTCTCCCAGACCGGCTTCGGCAGCGTCTGGTCAACGCTGTTCATCACCAAGGTCGGGCTCGCGGTCGTCTTCGGGGCGATATTCGCGGTGTTGATTTGGGTGAACCTCATGCTCACCGACCGGTTCGGTGCGCGCGACCTCTCTTTTGATCCCGAGGACGAGGTGGTTCGACGTTTTCAAAACGTCGTGCGTCCCTACGCCGGGAGGATCTACGCCGTCATCGCACTCATCACTGGTCTCGTCGCGGGACTGAACGCCACGGGTCAGTGGCAGTCGTATTTGCTCTTCATGCACTCGAAGTCGTTCAACATCAAAGACGCCCTCTTTCATAAGGACCTGAGCTTTTACATCTTCACGCTGCCGTTCCTGTCCTTCATCGTCACCTGGACGATCGTGTCGTTGTTCGTCATTTTGTTGATCACGGCAGCGTTTCACTACCTGAACGGCGGAATTCGCGCGACCAAGGTGACCCCACGCGTCGCTCCGCGCGTGAAAGCTCACCTCTCGGTGATCGGCGCGGGCATCGCGCTGATGAAAGCGGCGGGCTACGTGATCGCCAAGTGGGAACTGGTGAACTCCACGAACGGCTACGTCCAGGGCGCGGGCTACACCGACGTGCACGCTCGCATGCCCGCGATGACGATTCTCTTCTATCTCTCACTCGCCGCGGCGGTGATCTTGCTCGTCAATGTTCGCTCGCGCGGATGGTCGCTCCCGGCGGTCGCGGTGGGACTGTGGGTATTTGTCGCCCTCGTTATTGGCGTGCTCTATCCCACGTTCCTCCAGACGCTAAAGGTGACTCCGGCCCAGGCGACGCTCGAGGCGCCCTATATCCAGCGAAACATCATCGCGACGCGCTCGGCCTACGGTTTGGACAAGGTGCAATTGCATACCTTTGCGGGTGCCGCGACTATCTCTGCATCCCAGATCAAGACCGACTCGGCAACGCTCAACAACATTCGACTCTGGGACCCCGCGGCGAGCATCGCGCTGCAGACCGTCACCAAACGTCAATCGATTCGTTCGTACTACACCTTCACCACCTTGGCGGTCGACCGCTACAAGGTGAACGGCAAGGTGACGCCCGTCCTCATCGGCGCGCGACAACTGAACACATCGAGCTTGCCGACGCCCAGTTGGGTCAACACCCACCTGCAGTACACCCATGGCGAAGGTGCCGCGGTGATTGCAGCGAACGCGGTTGACTACACCACCGGTAACCCGGACTTCGTGGTCTCGAACGTGCCGCCGGTGTCCTCGAATGGAATGCCTCAACTCACTCAGCCCGACATCTACTTCGGCATCGGATACTCGGGTTACGTCGTCGCCAATACCAAACAGGCCGAACTCGACTACCAGGTCGACAGCGGTCCCAACGCCGGTGAACCCGTCGAGACCCACTACGCGAGTACCGGGGGCGTGGCCGTTGGAGGAATTTTCAGTCGCATGGCGCTGGCGCTTCGACTGGGCGACTTTAACTTCTTGATCTCGAATCAAATCACGCCCAAGAGCCGTGTGCTCTTCGTGCGCGACGTTCGCCAAATGGCCCAAAAGGCGGCGCCGTTTCTCACCTTTGACTCGAATCCCTACGCCGTGATCGCGAACGGCGAAGTGCAGTTCGTCCTGGACGGCTACACCACCACGTCGCAGTACCCGTACTCGCAAAACGATGACAATCTCACGGTCAATACCGGCAACATTCCTTACGGAACGAACTACATCCGCAACTCGGTGAAGGTCGTCATCAACGCCTATACCGGTTCGATGAAGTACTACGTCGCCGACCCGAAAGACCCGATCATTCAAGCTTGGGAGTCGGTCTTTCCCAAGATGTTCGAGCCACTTTCGAAGATGCCTGAGTCCATTCGTACGCACCTTCGTTACCCGTCGGATCTCTTCTCGGTCCAAGCAGCGATGCTCGGCCACTACCACATCACCGGCGCGAGCGCGTTCTACACTGCCTCAGACAAATGGGAGATCTCGCCCACGACCGGCGCCGGCACACCGAGCCAGGCCCTCTCACAAACCGCGATCACCGAGCGGCGGGCAATGTCGTCTCCACGTCGTTAACCCCGATGAGTCCGGTCTACCAAGTCGGTTCGTTGCCTGAAAAGAACCAGGAGCAACTCCTCGAATCGATCGCCTTCGTGCCCGCCGGCAATTCCTCGACCGTCCAAGGTCTCACCGCGTTCATGATTGCGACGAGTAACCCCGGTGACTACGGCGACCTGAACGTCTACGTCACGCCTCGAGGTACGTCGGTGACCGGTCCGGTCCAAGCGGACTCTGAGATTCAACAGACTTCGACCGTGAGTTCTATCATCACGCTCCAAGACCAACACGGTTCTGAAGTGTTACTCGGCAACAATCTGATGGTGCCGCTTGATCAAAGCGTGCTCTACATCCGCCCGCTCTACGTGTCGAGCCGCTCGAACCCACTGCCGCAACTTCGCTACGTCATCGCGGTCTTCAACCAGCAAGTGGCGATTTCGCCAACACTCTCGGGGGCGCTGAGTCAAGTTCTCGGATCGTCAATCAACACTGGCTCCTCGACCGGCGTGTCGGTCGGTACCTCGAGCGGAACGTCAAGTACCGCCACGTCCGGTTCAAGTCTGCTGCGTCGTATTTGAAGCAAGCCGCGAGTGACTACTCGGCGGCACAAAATGCCCTCTCGGCGGGTGATCTTGGCGCCTACCAAAACGACGTCAACGCCATGAACGACGAATTGAAGTTGGCCCAGGCCGCCCTCGCCAAGACCTCCTGATCGGCAACCTCTTTAAGCATCGTCCTTTATCGTGATCTGATTGTCACGGAGTCGTCATCAGTTGCGCGAACGTTTCGACGAAGAACCCTTTAGGTTGGCTCTAGGAAGTCAAGATCCCGCTTCTTCGAACCGGTAGTCTCCGGATTTTTTGGAAAGTGGGCCATCGCATGATTCGCCTCTCGCAACGTTTATCTCGTAGCACCCAAGCACGGTCGTCATTGCTACGATCCTTTACCTTGAGCGGTGCCGCGGCGCTTCTCGTTCTCGCGTTTTCTCTTATCGCGTCGTCGCCGTCATCGGCCGCGGGGACGTCGTCGAATTCGATTTCGGTGAGTTCTGCGCCGAGTGCGGGAAGTACCCACGGAAGCTACACACCGAATGCGTCGGCGACTTCGCACGACGTCGTGGTGATCTCGCTTCATTCCTCTTCTTCGGGTTGCTCGCTCAGCGGTGGCAAAGTGACGTTCACGGGTGCGGGCACCTGCGTCGTCGACTTCAATGACGCGGGAAACAACACCTACGCTGCCGCCGGCGAAGTCACCCAGAGCATCAAGGTCTATTCGGCCAACGACATCTCGCTCAGCAAGGGTCCCTCGAGCGCCAGTGCGGGCGGCTCGTATTCTCCCGGTGCTAGCGCGACGTCGGGTGACGGCGTTCTTCGCTCGCTTTCGAACTCCTCGTCGGGCTGCTCGCTCACGAACGGCACGGTGAATTTCACCGGTGCAGGTACGTGGAGTCGAATTCAACGACCCCGGCAATGGCGCATTCGCACCAGCCGGCGAAGTGAGTCAGACGATCACTGTCTATTCGGCGAATACCATCCACGCAAGCACCGCCCCCGCCGCGGGAACGATCAACGGAACCTATGACGCCAGTGCTTCGACGACCTCGGGCGATACCGTCGTTATCTCACTTGACGCCTCGTCAACGGGATGTTCGATCGCGAAGAACGTGGTCAGTTTCACCGGCAACGGCTACTGTCGCGTCGACTTCAATGACGCCGGCAATGGGGCGTTCTCCGCGGCGGCGCAAATTCAACAGATCATCATCGTGGGTAATGGCGGTCCCAAGGCGCAGTCGCCCATCTATTTGACGAGTCTCAATGGGACGAAGTTCAATAAGCTCACCCTCACCACGACCGGTGGTTCGGGCTCTGGTGCGGTTAGCTTCTCGACGACGTCGGGTAGTGCGCAGTGTTCGCTCAGTGGCGACGTGTTGAGCGCCAAAACGGTGGGAACCTGTGTCGTGACGGTCACCAAGGCCGCCGACTCGGTCTACGCCGCTTCGCAGTCGAGCGCAACAGTCACCTTCAATCTCGCCAAGAGCCCCCGGGCGACTCGACTCACCACGGCGGTGTGGACTGGAAAGAATACCCAGACCACGATCATCGGTGCGAACTTCTATGGTCAGCCCAAGATCATCAGCAGCGTTCGTG
>CAWICL010000031.1:0-3000 GCA_963834545.1 uncultured Acidimicrobiaceae bacterium
CTTGGTTCGCGAGATAAAAGCGCCGGTCCGTCTCGACGGCGAAGTCGAACATCCCCACCACGGCCTTGTACTCCTGAACGAGCGCGAGTTCGAGGGTCGACTCGTAATCGTCGAGCTCTTCTTCGCCCAAGGGACTAGGGACGCTCGGTGACGCGGAGCTCCTTGATCTTGGCGGCCTTTCCACGCAGATCACGGAGATAGTAAAGCTTGGCGCGTCGCACGTCACCGTAGGAATCGACTTCGATCTTGGCGATGGTGGGCGCGTGCACTGGGAAGGTGCGCTCGACGCCGACCCCGAAACTCACCTTTCGAACGGTGAAGGTCTCTTGGAGACCCGATCCCTGTCGGCGAATCACGATGCCCTGGAAGATTTGGACGCGCTCGCGCGTACCCTCGACGACGCGAACGTGCACCTTGAGCGTGTCACCGGTGCGAAAAGAGGGGATGTCGTCGCGAAGTGAGTCGCGGTCAATGAGGTCGGTCGGATTCATGAGAGCGGTCCCTTTCGGATCACTGAGGCTTTAGAAGTTTAGCCGTTCCCCGAAGGCTCTTCCAACGCAGGAAACTCCCGAAGAACGGCCCGGTCTGCTTCGTTGAGGCCCCCACGACGCTCTAGAAGGTCGGGACGTCGCCGCATCGTCAGGCGCAGCGATTGGGCGAGACGCCAACGAGCAATGCGCGCGTGATCGCCCGATCGAAGAACGTCGGGCACGCTTCGACCCTCGAAATCAGCGGGTTTGGTGTACTGGGGATACTCCAAGAGCCCGTCGACGAAGGACTCGTGCAGGCTCGAGTCATCGTTGCCGAGTGCCCCGGGCAAAAGACGGACCACCGATTCGATGACACACAGCGCCGCGAGTTCCCCTCCGGCGAGCACAAAGTCACCCACCGAGATCTCGTCATCGACCGCCGTGTCAAGGACCCTCTGATCAAAGCCTTCGTAGCGCCCACACACCAGCGTGAAGCCCTCGAGCCCGACGAGTTCTCTCGCCACGTCGTGGCTGAACCTACGTCCCGAGGGCGTCAGGGCAATGACCGGACGTGCCAGATCGGGCGTTGTTTGAATGGTACGCACCAGTGGCTCAGGTCGAAGCACCATGCCCGCACCTCCGCCAAAGGGGGTGTCGTCAACGCTTCGATGGACGTCAGTGGCGGCGTCTCGAAAATTGTGGACGTACAGGTCAAACACCGCGCGTTCATTTGCCCGACCCAGCACCGAGGTCGTGACGTAGTTCGTAATCGCCTCAGGAAATAATGTGAGCACGTCGATGCGCAGCGTCATTCGAAAAGTCCATCGGGAACGTCAACGTCAATTCTCTCATTCGCTACCACATTGACAACGAAGGTGAGCGGCACGAGCGCACCCGAATCGAGTACCAAGATGTCACTCGCGGGATTGGCCTCAACGTCAAGAACGACTCCTCGCCTGGTTCCTGACGCGTCAAAGACTTCGGCTCCGAAGAGCTCATGAATCCAAAGTACGTCATCCACGTCAAGTCGTGGAGCGCAAGGATTACCCCACGCCATTGTTCGGCGTCCTCTCGGGTCTTGATGACGTCAAAGCTCACGATGAACCGATCTTGGTGGGCGTGAGCGGAGATCACCTCGAGGGTACCGCGGTCACTGAAGAGTTCGTTGCCAACTTGCAAACGTTCGACGCGGTCGGTCCACAAGTCAACGAGCACTTGACCACGTAGTCCATGGGCCTTGATGATGCGCCCGACTTCGAGCATTTGGCGCTCATCGGCGCTCACGACTAGTCGACGATGTCGACCGACGTCGTCACGCCGTCACGTGCGCCAGCCGCACCGACGAGAGCACGAATGGCCTGGGCGGTGCGTCCTCGACGTCCGATAATGCGACCCATGTCGTCGGGTCCCACGTTGAGCGAAAGCACGACCTTGCCCTGTCGTTCACTGACGTCCACGGAGACCGCGTTGGGGTCTTCAGCGAGCGATTTCGCGATGAATTCAAGTGTCGCCGTGGCGGTAGTGGCGCGCTCGGCGACGCCAGAATCGTGGCGTCATCGAAGTCGTCGTCGTCAGCGTCAATGGTGTTGATGTCACCAGCGACGTAGTCGTCGTGTACGTCGCTCACTTGGCGGCCTTCGCAGCCTCGAAGGCGTCAGAGCCCCACTCGCCTTCAACAGTTTTGCCACTCGTCAGTGGGCTGAGCCCCGTGTTGAAGCCAGTGCAGCACCTTGTCGTTGTCGATGGAGAACACGGTCTCGGGTTGGGCGTCAGAGATACCGCGGGGATCGTAGGTTCCCACAATCTCGAGGAACGCCCCCATCGGGCACGTCGACTTTCGGCGGCGACCACTCGATAGGTCGGTTGCTTCTTCTTGCCCATGCGTACCAAACGAAGTTTCACGGCCACAACGAAATTCCCTTCAAATCCTTCTGTCCTGGACTCAGGACTGGGCCATATACCCGAGCGTCAAAGTTTAGCGTTGTTTGGGAGGCGTTACTCTGCCGCCCTTCTTCTTCTTGTTTTTGGCGCCACCCGCCTTCACGGCGCCCGACTTCATGCCCGCCGCCAGAGATTCAAATCCCGCAGGAACCTGGTCGCTACGTTGCGCTTGCGCCTTGGCGGCGCAGCGCTCCATCTTTCCCATTGGTCAGGTAGTTGGATTCGAGCCACCCATTTGGCGCATCATCTTTCGCATCTCGCCAAACTGCTTCAACAATTGATTCACCGCGCTGACGCTGGTACCCGAACCCTTGGCGATTCGTGCTCGACGCGAGCCGTCGATGATCACCGGCTCGCGGCGTTCGCGCTTGGTCATGGAATTAACGATTGCCTCGATCTTGTTGAGTTGTCCCTCGTCAACGTTTGACGCGGCACTTCGCATCTCTTTGGTGACGCCCGGCATCATGCGCATGATGCCACCCAGTGACCCCATCTTTCGCACCTGGTTGAGTTGGGACATGAAGTCGTTGAGCGTGAAGGTACCACTCATCATTCGACCCGCCGACTCGGCAACGACATCAGGGCTCAT
>CAWICL010000032.1:0-69642 GCA_963834545.1 uncultured Acidimicrobiaceae bacterium
AGTTGTCGGGGTCATGTTGATCGAGGCGATCCGGCGAAATACTCGCGACCGCCTCAACGAACGCCTGGGTCGACGCGGCGTAGTCCCGGGCGAGTTCTTCAATGCCGCGTTCCATCTAGTCCTCCACTTTCTTTGTTTTGGTCTTCATTGGATCGATCACGCGCGTGAGTCCTTCTTGAACCATTGAGACCTTGAGTTCGCCCGCTTGATTGAAAAGGAATCCTCGAGCGAGGCCGCGTCCCCCGTGGGCGATGGGTGAATCGGTGTCATAGAGGAGCCATTCGTCAGCTCGAAAATCACGGTGAAACCACATGCAGTGATCCAAGCTCGCACCCATGAACGTGCCGTCGTCCCAACGAATGGAGTGCGGAGCCAAGATGGCGTCAAAGAGACTCATATCACTCGCGTAGGTCACGACGCACGCGTGCAGCAGCGGATCGTCGGGCAGTTCGCCGTCGGCCTTAATCCAAATCTGTTGACGGGGCTCTTTACTTCGCAACGGACTCCACGGCAGTTCCCCGACGAAACGCTGGTCTATTGGGTGCTGGCGTTTGAACCATTCGTCGACGTCGCCGAACTCATTTTGGACTCGCTCGAAGAGCGGTCGGATCGTATCGGGACCAGGCACGTTGGGCATGGGAATCTGATGTTCCAGGCTCGCTTCTTCCGTGTGAAAACTTGCTTGCATGTTGTAAATGGCTCGACCGTGTTGTATCGCGACCACGCGTCTGGTGGTGAAGCTCTTACCGTCGCGAATGCGGTCGACTTCGTAGAGGATTGGCGTTCTCGGATCACCGGGACGCAAGAAATACGAATGGAGTGAGTGCACCTTGCCCGTTTGCACGGTGCGTCCGGCCGCCATGAGCGATTGGGCGGCCACTTGTCCGCCGAAGGTTCGTTGACGTTCTTCCTCGGGATGTCGTCCTCGATAGACGTTGACCTCGATGGTCTCGAGGTCGAGGAGATTCACAAGGAACTCTAAGGATTCGGACATGCATCCATTGTGTCACCACTTCGCGCACTTACCAGGTGCCAAGTAGGGTTGTGAGCGTGCCAAAAACACTCGGTGAGCTCCTCGCGTGGTCTAAAACGCACGAAGGAAAGAAGCTCATCCGTTACACGTTGAGTTCGGTGATCACGACCGGCGTGTCGCTTTGCGCAATCTTGATCACTTACGGATTCAAGATCATTCACGGCATCATCGAAGCGACACTGTTCGGCAACCTGGTCGCGGTGATTCCGTCGTACTACTTGAATCGTGCGTGGGCGTGGGGCAAACGTGGCAAGAGCCACCTACGAAACGAGGTATTGCCCTACTGGGCGATGGCGATTTTGGGTATTGCTTTTTCGCTTCTCGGAGCCACGTGGGTCAAGCACCTCGTCCACACCCATCATTGGCACCACATCTACAACACACTGCTGGTGGCGGGTGTCAACCTCCTGAGTTTCGCTATTTTCTGGATTCTCAAGATGCTGGTCTTTAATCGAATCTTCCACACCGATAAATTGCGCGACATCGAGATCCATCTCGAGGCCGAAGAGCACGGAGCTCTCTAACTAGTCGCGAAAGTTGGTGAATTGCAGCGGCACCGCGAGGTCGGCTTGTTTGAAATAGGCAATCGCCTCTTGCAGGTCATCGCGCTGCTTGCCCGTCACGCGAACTTGGTCACCCTGGATTGACGAGCTGAGGTTCTTCACCCCCATCTCCTTCACCATCTTGTTGATCTGCTTGCCGACCTCTTGGGAGATTCCGGCCTTGAGTGACACCTTCTGGCGTGCGGCACCCTGACTCGCTTCTTCGATCTTTCCTGGATCGAGCGATTTCAAGGACACCGACCGCTTCACCAATTTCTCCTCGAGTAACTGATAGAGCGCACGAAGTCGGTCCTCGGTCGAAGCACTCAGCGTGAGTTCTTTGTCCTTTTGTTCGATCGTGGCGTTGGTTCCCTTGAAGTCGAATCGTGTCGACGCCTCGCGGTTGGCTTGGTCGACGGCATTTCGAACCTCCTGGAGGTCTAATTCGGAGACGATGTCGAAACTTGGCATGGATGAATCGTAGATGCTCCTCATTGGGAGCGGGGCGAGTCGGCCAAGTAGGATTCTGCACGGGTCGGTGCCCGAGCGGCCAATGGGATCTGGCTGTAAACCAGACGGCTTTGCCTACGGGGGTTCAAATCCCTCCCGGCCCACCACGGTCAGTCCAGCGCGCGCTGGATTGACCACGTCTCGTTTCGTGCGAGCGGAGTACGGTGGCTCACGAGGAGAGGAGAAGTGTGCAACGACTGACGTCCTTAGCGCGCGATGTACGTCGCGGCTACGAACGTGTCGCGCAGCGCTTCGAGACGGGCGTTTCGATGCTCGAACGTCGTTACACCCCCTTGGGTCGATTCACGCCAGGACCTTTCGAGGGCTGGGCGTTCCTCTGGCAACCCGCCCTCTTGGGGTTCGTCGCGATGTCGATGATCCTCGCCGGGGCGTCGTTCACGAACTCACCCTTTAAGTTCAATTATCCGAACACCTGGTTCTTTGGCGAACCGTCGTCAACAAACGTGGGCATCACGAGTGAAACGAAGTTCCTGCTATCGATCGTTCTGGTCTACGGCGGTCTCTTGTTATTGATGCGAGTCTGGCTGCGTCTGGCTGAAGTCATGAAGCTCCACCCCGGAGCGTCTTTGAAGTCGCTCTGGTGGATCTTGTTGCTCTGGGCAACACCAATGATCGTCGCGCCGCCGATGTTCTCTCGTGACGTGTTCAGTTACGCGGCCCAAGGCGAAATGACCAGCCATCACCTGAGTCCGTATATCCTCGGACCATTCTCCCTGGGCTCGAGTCCGTACGTGAATCCCGTCGATCCTCTCTGGGGTAACGCGCCGGCACCCTACGGCCCGTTCTTCCTTTTTCTCGACGGCACCATTGACCGCATCACGCGACATAACCAGCTCGCGACCGTGGTGGGACTGCGACTTCTCGAAGTCGCGGCGGTCGCGATGATTGGCTACGGCGTCGTGCTCTTGGCTCGCGGCCTGCACCGAGATCCGGGTGAGGCGTTCGTGCTCAGTGCAATGAATCCCCTCGTGCTGCTCACCCTCATCGGTGGCGCGCACAACGACGCCATCATGGCGGGCTTCTTGGTCGTGGGCATTGCGCTCGCGGTCAAACGAAGACCTTTGTGGGCGTTCTTCTTTTGCGCCTGCGCCAGTGCAATCAAGGCGCCCGCGGCGCTCAGTCTCGCCTTCGTGGCCTGGACGTGGCTTGGTCCAAAGGCGAGCGTTCGCGAACGACTCAAACCCATTGGTGTGGCGACTCTCGTCACCGCACTCACTCTTGGCGTGTGGACGTGGCTCGCGGGCTTCGGTTTCGGTTGGGTGAAGAACTTGCTCACCAACGGGACGGTTCGCTCATGGGCGGCTCCCGCGACGGGTGTGGGCATGGCGATCACCAATACCCTGCACGCCGTTGGTTTGCATTCGCTCGGTCTCGCGAGTGTGTTGTCGGTGACCCGGTTCATTGGGTTGTTGGCGGCGGCGGGATTTGCGGTGTGGCTCTTGTTGAACGGTGAACGCCGGGGCTGGGTGCGCTCGCTCGCGGTTGCCTTGTTGTTGTTCGTCGAACTCGGACCGGTCGTCCAGCCGTGGTACCTCGCGTGGGGCCTGGTGTTACTCGCCGCGTCCTACCAGGGTCGCGAACATTTCTGGCTGCTCTTTCTTTCCATCACCGGACCGTTCATTGGACTTCCCGGTGGTCGCCAACTGCTCGCGGGTCTCGTGCACTCCAATCCTTTGCTCATCGCGCTCTCGGTCGCGGTGCTGGGCGGGGTCTTGCTCTTGCCCATGGGCAGGTGGACCCAGTGGTCGTGGCCCGAGAAGAAACTTGAAGTCTCGTCGAGTTAGGTCCCTCGAAGCACGAATTGGTATTCCACGACGTCGAGCCAGCGACCGTGCTTTCGACCAACCTCGATTTCGGTACCCACGAGCGTGAACCCGCATTTCTCATGCAATCGGATCGAACCATCATTCTCACCCACGATCCGCGCGATCATTGTGTGAAAGCCTGATTCACCCGCCGTCGTGATCAGTTCGCGCAACAAGTGTTCACCCACACCTCGGCCTCGTGCCTCGCGCAAGACGTAGACCGAGTTCTCGACCGAGGTCGCGTAAGCGGGACGATCGCGAAAGGGCGACACCAGTGCGAAGCCAAGAATTCGTTCACCGCGTGCACCGATCTCGCCCAAATCATCATCGTCGTTGAGCGCCACGATGCAGGGATGGGTTACGAGATGGTTACGGATCCAGGTCCGTTGCTCGTCGAGGGACCGAGGGACGAGATCGAAAGTCACCGTCGTCTCAACCACTTCGGGGTTGTAGATATTCATCAGCGCCGGGGCGTCGTCGACTTCGACCAGGCGGGTTCTCATGAGACTAAAGGGTAGCCCCGGCTAGTTGGAAAGAACCCTCTATGGCCGAGTAGAATTCGCGTCCGTGTCTGTTCGACACGATTGCCCTCTTAGCTCAGTGGTAGAGCACTTCCATGGTAAGGAAGGGGTCGTCGGTTCAATCCCGACAGAGGGCTCGCCAGGCGGCGTAGCTCAGGTGGTTAGAGCACACGGCTCATAATCGTGTTGTCGCGGGTTCGAGTCCCGCCGCCGCTACCAGGCAGGGCCCCGGGCCGAACAATAAGTTGTACCGAGAAGGAGAACGATGGCTAAGAACGAGAAGCGGGTGCAGGTAATCCTCGCCTGCGAGGACTGCAAGCGGCGCAATTACATCACCATGAAGAATAAGGTCAATCAGCGCGAGCGCATCGAAATGTCCAAATACTGCCAATGGGAGCGCAAGCACACCCTGCACAAGGAAACCCGCTAGGGAACCTGTTCCTTTCGGGTGGTAAGATTTATCTTCCCTACGGCCAGTCACTCGAGAGAGTTGCCTGGTGCAGAGGGCAGTGGCTCAATTGGTAGAGCACCGGTCTCCAAAACCGGGGGTTGGGGGTTCGAGTCCCTCCTGCCCTGCTCGGCGAAGGCTCGAACACGAAGTAACGAAAGAATCACGAGAGAAGTGACATGAACCGCGAACAAAAGCGCATGATGCAGCGTCAGGGTCAGGTGGGTGCCGACGGCACCGCCGGTTCTCGTCGCACCTCGGCCCAAGACGTGCAACGTCGTCGCGGCCAGCGCACCAAGCCCGCACAGTTCATCCGTGAGATCCGCGAAGAGATGCGCCAAGTCGCCTGGCCCACGCGTCCCGAAGTCATCAATTACACGACCATCGTCCTTTTCGTCTTGATCTTCATGACTTCGCTGATCTTTGGCCTCGGCTACGGATTCTCCAAGTTCGTGACGTTCCTGTTCACGAAGTAAGAAAGACCATGAGCGACCTAGAAACCCAACCCGAGCACGAAGTCCACGAGGACGAGATTCTCGACGTCACCATCTTGGAAGACGGAATCGAAGAAGAGCCGCTCGTCGAGAGCGCCTTTGACCGTCCCGGTCGTTGGTACATCGTGCACACCTTCGCGGGGCACGAGCAAAAAGTCATCGGCGCGTTGAACAACATCATCAAGAGCCGAGAACTCACCGACAGCATCTACGAGATCTACCTGCCCGAAGAAGACGTCACCGAATTCAAGTCGGGTAAGAAGGTCACCGTCTCCAAGCGCATGTTCCCGAGTTATCTGCTCATCCGATGTGAGCCGGACCCCGAGATCTTCTACGTGATCGGATCGACGCCGGGCGTCACGGGATTCGTCGGTGCCGAAAAGACCCGCCCGACCGCGCTCACGAGGCGCGAAGTCGACAACATCATTCGTCCCCAGGTCGAGGGCGTCGAGCAGCCGAGCGCGAAGCGTCGCATGCCGACCCACGAGTTCGAGGTCAACGACACCGTTCAGATCAAGACGGGACCGTTCGCGACGTTCTCGGGTCACGTCGCCGAGATCAACGAGGATCAATTGAAGGTCAAGGTGCTCGTGGACATCTTTGGTCGCGAGACCCCCGTCGAGTTGGACTTCACCCAAGTCACGAAACTATAGAGAACGCGTTAGGAGAGAACCATGGCGAAGAAGGTAGTTGCAGTCGTAAAGATCCAGTTAGAAGCGGGCGGAGCAACGCCCGCCCCGCCCGTGGGCACCGCCCTTGGGCCACACGGCATTCAGACCATGGAGTTCTGCAAGCAGTACAACGCCGCGACCGAGTCAATGAAGGGCACGGTCATCCCGGTGGACATCTCGATCTACGAGGATCGTTCGTTCACCTTCGTGCTGAAGACCCCTCCGACGCCGGTGCTGCTTCGTCAAGCCGCGGGTGTTGCCAAGGGCGCCAAGCTCGCCGGTCGAGAGACGGTGGCCTCGGTGACGATGGATCAGATCGAAGAAATCGCCAAGACCAAGCTCAAGGACCTCAATACCGATGACCTCGAGATGGCCAAACTGCAAGTCGCCGGCACTGCTCGTTCCATGGGCATCTCGGTCGCGGGCTAGGAGAGAACAATGAAGCACGGAAAGAACTACAAGAACGCCCTCGCCAAGGTGGATCGCGAAGAGTTGCTCACGATTCCCGAGGCGCTCGAAAAGGTGAAGACGCTGGCCACCGCGAAGTTCGACGAAACGGTGGAACTCGCGATCCGACTTGGCGTCGACCCACGTAAGGCTGAGCAAATCGTGCGGGGCACGATCTCGCTGCCCGCGGGCACCGGAAAGACCAATCGCGTCGCGGTCTTCGCCGCCGGTGAAGCCGCCCAGGCGGCCCGTGATGCGGGAGCAGACGAAGTTGGTGCCGAGGACCTCGTCGCCAAGGTCGCCGGCGGGATTTCTTGACTTCGACGTGGCGATCGCGACGCCAGATTTGATGGGTCAAGTGGGTGGACTCGGTCGAGTGCTTGGACCACGCGGCTTGATGCCCAACCCCAAGACGGGCACGGTCACCATGGACGTCGCCAAGGCGGTTACCGAGTTCAAGGGTGGTCGCGTCGAGTACCGAACCGACAAGATCGGCAACGTGCAACTTCGCGTGGGCAAGGTGAGTTTCAGCCGCGAGGACCTCGTGAAGAATGTCCAGGCCGTGATCGATGAGATCATTCGCGTGAAGCCCGCCAGTGCCAAAGGTCGTTACGTGATGAGCATCACGGTCTCGTCGACCATGGGACCGGGCGTCAAGATCGACCCCGCGCGCACGAAGCACGAGGAAGAGGCGCTCGCCAGCGCCTGAGCGTTTTGACGTGCGCGAGCACGTTCACTACGATTGTTGTTTCGCACGACGTTGGTGCCACAGTTTTAGAAGAAAGCCGAAGACATCCGGTGTGGGTAACCACTTAAGTGACCTAGGTCAGCCTGACGAGGATTTCGAGTTCACCTTCGGGTCGCTCGTTTCTTGGATGTCCAGGCCCGTACCGGGCGGAATCCGGAAGGAGCATTATGAGCAAGATTCGTCCCGACAAGGTCGCGACCGTTCAAGAGGTCAAGTCCAAGGTCGACGGCACCTCGACCGCCGTCGTCACCGAATATCGCGGTCTGACGGTTGCGGAGATCTCGTCGCTGCGTAAGCAACTGCGCACCCTGGGTGCTGACTACAAGGTCTTCAAGAACACCTTGGTTCTGCGAGCCATCGCGGGAACATCCGTTGAACCCATTGGCGAATTCCTCCAAGGTCCCACCGCGATTGCCTTCGTGGATGGCGACGTGTCCGCGGTCGCCAAGGCACTTCGCGATTTCGCCAAGGAATCGCCACTGCTCGTCGTGAAAGGTGGCGTCGTCGACGGCAAGCCCCTCACGGTCAAAGAGCTGACCGCGCTGGCGGACCTGCCGAGTCGCGACGTCTTGCTCGCACAATTGGCGGGTCTCATCGCGTCACCACTTCGCTCGTTTGCCGGCCTCTTGAAGGCTGTCCCGCAAAACTTCGCCTACGGCCTCTCGGCCCTTCTTGACAGCAAGGGTGGCGCAAGCCCCGTTGTTGACGACAAGGTCGAAGAAGCCGCCGAGACTCCGGCCGGGGTCGAGGAAGCTGCACCCGCAGCGAGCGACGACGCCGCGGCGCAGGTCGCGGAGGTCGCGGATGAATCGGCCCCCGTGGTCGAAGATTCATCCGAAACCACCGAGGTGTCGAGTGACGACGCCGCGAGCGAACCGGCCGAATAACAATCAACGTAGTAACGAAACGAAGAAAAGAAAGGAATCACCATGGCTGCAACCCTGACCAAGGAACAGATTCTCGACGGCATTGCTGAGCTCTCGGTGATCGAATTGAGCCAACTGCTCAAGGAGTTCGAAGAGAAGTTCGGCGTGACCGCGGCGGCCCCTATGGCTGTGGCGGCGCCTGCCGCAGCGGGTGGCGGCGCTGACGCCGGTGCCGGTGCTGAGGAGAAGAGTGAATTCGACGTCATCTTGACGAGCGGTGGCGACAAGAAGATCCAGGTCATCAAGGAAGTGCGTGCACTGACCAACCTGGGTCTAAAGGAAGCCAAGGACCTCGTCGACGGTGCGCCAAAGCCGGTCCTGGAGAAGGTTTCCAAGGCTGACGCCGACAAGGCGAAGGCCGCCCTCGAGGCCGCGGGCGCAACGGTAGAAGTCAAGTAGTTCGCTTCAACAAAAACGAAAGCGCCGTCGATCCGTCGACGGCGCTTTCGTTTCGTTGAACGTGCGAGGTGAGTCGGTTGATTGAGCCGGGCTCACCAGTTTTTCCGGGAAGCCGGAGCGATTCTGATCCTCTCGATCAGGATTTTCGCGAGACCCGGTTCAGTACTTGACCCGGACCCGTAAACTGCATAGGGTGACTCCAACCGCTGTAGCGGCTGCGCCCCTCGATTGGGAGCGCTACTTGCGCATCTCCTCTTGGAGCCACTAGCATCGAAAGACCGTGCCCCTGCGCTCTACTTCGTCATCCCTTGACGCCGTTGCGCGCGTGGTCGTGGCAAAACCTGCAGTAACCACCCACCTACACGGAGGATAGACCGTTGACGTCTCGGTCCACTAGCCCGGAGCGCTTTAATTTTTCGGCACTGGGTGAAGCATATGCCCTGCCTAACCTCCTCGAAATTCAGCGAGATAGCTTCGACTTGTTCATGAAGCAAGGTTTGCGCGAGGCCTTCGAAGCCCTGTCGCCAATCAGTGACTTCACTGGTCGCTTGTCGCTCGAACTTGAGTTCGATCCCGATGACGTGGACTTAAAGAGTCCACCCAAGTTCACGGTTGAGGAATGTCGTCAACGAGCGACGACGTATTCCCAACCAATCTTCGTTCGCGCGCGCTTCTTGAACTCCGAGACGGGTGAGATCAAAGAGCAGACGGTCTTCATGGGTGACTTCCCGATCATGACCGAGCAAGGAACCTTCATCATCAACGGCACCGAGCGCGTCGTCGTGTCACAACTTGTTCGCTCCCCTGGTGTCTTGTTCCAGCCGGGCAAGGACGAGAAGGTCGCCTTCGAAGGGACTATCCACCCGAGTCGTGGTGAGTGGCTCCAAGTCGACCTCGAAGAGAAGAAGAACAAGGCCGCAAACGCTGGAGCGAGGATCGCACGCAAGCGTCGTATCTCGATCTTCACGTTGCTGCGAGCGCTCGACACTGCGATGGACGAGTCGTTCTTCCAACGCTTTGTCGCGCATTTCGATTTCCTCGAAGACCAATTCCACGCGGATTGGAAGAAGGCCCACCTCGAGATCACCAAGCACATGGAGAAGTACAACCTCGAAGACAATCACGAGAACTACGTACGCGCCAGCCAAGAGACGGCGTGGCTCGAGATCTATCGTCGCGCGCGCCCCGGCGAAGTCCAAACCGTGGAAGCGGCTCGTCAGTACTTCGAAGGCGCGTTCTTCTCTGAGAAGCGCTACGACCTCAGCCGAGTCGGCCGCTACAAACTTGACCGCAAGCTCGGCAGCGAAGTCGCCAAGAACCTCGAGCTCTTCGGCGACATCCTGGAGCGACCGAACCCTGAATTGCACGTGCTCTCCAAGGCCGAGGTGCTCGCCACGGCGACCTACTTGCTTAACCTGGCGCGCGACCGCACCGCCAAGGAGACGACGTATCACATCGACGACCAGGACCACTTCGCCAACCGACGCATCCGCAGCGTGGGCGAGTTGATTCAAAACGCCCTGCGCACCGGACTTTCGCGCATGGAGCGAGTCGTTCGTGAGCGCATGAACACCCAAGACGTCGAGGCGATCGCTCCCCAGACCTTGATCAACATCCGTCCCGTGATGTCGGCGATCAAGGAGTTCTTCGCGACCTCCCAGCTCAGTCAGTTCATGGACCAGAACAACCCCTTGTCGGGACTGACCCACAAGCGCCGCCTTTCGGCCTTGGGACCGGGCGGTCTGTCACGAGAGCGCGCAGGCCTGGAAGTTCGAGACGTCCACTCCTCGCACTACGGACGCATGTGTCCCATCGAGACACCCGAAGGCCCGAACGTGGGACTCATTGGCTATCTCGCGAACTACGCGCGCATCAACGAGTACGGCTTCATCGAGACCCCCTATCGCGTCGTGACCAACGGCAAGGTGACGGGCGAGGTGCGCTATTTCACCGCTGACGAAGAAGAGCGTTTCGTCATTGCCCAGGCCAACACCGAAGTAGACGAACACGGCACCATCAAGGCCGAGCGCGTCCTCGTTCGCCGTGGCCCCATCGGTACCGGTCTTCGCGTCGGGGCCTCTAACAAGTCGTCCTCGACGACATCAGAGATCGACTTCGTCAAGCCCGACGAGGTCGAGTTGATGGACGTGTCGACCAAGCAAGTCATTTCAGTGGCGACGTCACTCATCCCCTTCGTTGAGCACGACGACGCCCAGCGCGCCCTCATGGGTGCCAACATGCAAAAGCAGGCGGTGCCGCTCATCATGCCCGAGGCTCCCTTCGTGGGAACTGGTATGGAGTCACGCGCGGCCCTCGACTCGGGCGACGTTCTGATCGCCGAAGGCGACGGTGTCGTTCGCTCGGTCTCGGGTGACCGCATCGTGGTCGAATACGAGAAGGAAGTCACCGACCGTTACGGCAAGGCGCTCGGCAAGAAGCAGTACAACTTGAACAAGTTCCGCCGCTCGAACCAAGACACGTCGATCAACCAGAAGCCCCTCGTCTTTGGTGGCGAGACGGTGACGCTGGGTGACCTGCTCGCTGATGGAACCAGTACCTCCAACGGTGAGCTCGCGCTCGGGAAGAACTTGCTCGTCGCCTACATGCCTTGGGAGGGTTACAACTACGAAGACGCCATCATCTTGAACGAACGTCTCGTTCGTGATGACGTCTTGACGTCGATCCACGTGAAGGAGTACGAGATCGACGCGCGTGACACCAAGCTGGGCGCCGAGGAGATCACTCGCGACATCCCGAACCTGCCCGACGACATCCTCGCCGACCTCGACGACCGAGGCATCGTTCGCATCGGTGCCGAAGTCGAGCCCGGCGACATCCTCGTGGGTAAGGTCACGCCCAAGGGTGAGACCGAACAGTCGCCCGAAGAGCGATTGCTGCGGGCGATCTTCGGTGAGAAGGCTCGCGAAGTCCGAGACACTTCCTTGAAGGTTCCCCACGGCGAGTCCGGCAAGGTCATCGACGTGAAGGTCTACAGTCGCGACGAGGACCACGAGATGCAGCCCGGTGTCAACCAGCTCGTCAAGGTCTACGTCGCTCAGAAGCGCAAGATCTCCGAGGGCGACAAGCTCGCCGGACGCCACGGAAACAAGGGCGTCATCTCCAAGATCCTGCCCGAAGAGGACATGCCCTTCATGGCTGACGGCACACCAGTCGACATCATCTTGAGCCCCTTGGGCGTGCCGAGTCGAATGAACGTGGGCCAGGTGCTCGAAAGTCACCTGGGTTACGCGGCTCGTTACGGCTGGGAGGGCATCAAGGTCAATCCGACGGTCGGCACCTCGGGCCACTCGGACCAGCGCGACCCCGCGACGCGGCCGTATCGCAAGACACGTCCGCGAACCGAGCCCGCGGTCTACGTTGCGACTCCGTCATTTGACGGTGCGCACTGGGACGAGACCGAGCGCGCGAAGGACAAGCCCACGATCCAGCACACGTTCGCGACCCTTAACGTCGACGGGGCCAACGGCAAGCGCTTGCTCGCGGGCGACCTCGACGGCAAGGTGACCCTGTACAACGGTCGCACCGGTGAGCCCTACGACAATCCAATCTCGGTTGGTTTCGCCTACATCTTGAAACTCGCGCACATGGTCGACGACAAGATTCACGCTCGCTCGACTGGTCCGTACTCGATGATCACCGCTCAGCCACTCGGTGGAAAGGCGCAGTTCGGTGGACAGCGATTCGGCGAGATGGAGGTCTGGGCCCTCGAGGCCTACGGAGCCGCGTACGCGCTCCAAGAGCTCTTGACCGTGAAGTCCGACGACATGAAGGGCCGCGAGCGCGCCTACGAGGCGATCGTGAAGGGTCAGAACTTGCCCGAGCCGGGCATACCCGAATCGTTCAAGGTTTTGATCAAGGAAATGCAATCACTCTGTTTGAACGTGGAAGTGCGCGACAAAGTCGGTGCCCACGTGGATCTGGCGGACACCGAAGAGGACTTCTTCTCCGTGACGCGCGAATTGGGCATCGACATCAGTCGACCCGAGCGCGGTAGTGACGAAGAGGATGCCCGACGCGCCGCCGAAAGGAAGTTGTCATGAGCCCGCTCGACGTAAATCAGTTCGATGAGCTGAGCATTGGCCTCGCCACTGCTCAGAACATTCGTAGTTGGTCCTCGGGAGAAGTGAAGAAGCCCGAGACAATCAACTACCGCACCCTGCGCCCTGAGAAGGACGGACTGTTCTGCGAGAAGATCTTCGGACCGCAAAAGGCGTGGGAATGCGCGTGTGGCAAGTACAAGCGCGTGCGCTTCAAGGGCATTGTCTGCGAGCGCTGTGGCGTCGAAGTCACCAGTGACAAGGTACGACGAGACCGCATGGGTCACATCGCCCTGTCGGCGCCGGTCGTGCACATCTGGTATCTGCGCGGCACGCGTTCGTGGTTGGCCTATCTCTTGATGGGCACCGCTCCCAAAGAAGAGCTGAAGGCCAAGCAGTTGGAAAAAGTCATCTACTTCGCCGCGCACATGGTCACCTTCGTCGACGTCGACAAGCGCCACGGCGACCTGGGCGAACTTCGCCAGGCCCTCGTTGACGAGCAGGTCGAGATCGCCGAACGCGAAGTGAAGGCACTCGATAACAAGTTGAAGGAGATCGAGGCTCGCGCCGTCAAACTCGAAGCTGACGGTGCCAAGGAGTCCGAACTGCGCGCTTTGCAGCGTGGAACGGAAAAGGAACTCGATGGCGTGCGCAGTCGCTTCGCTGAGGAGCGCGAACTCGCCAAGCAGGCCTTTGACACCTTCGAGGGTCTGCACTCACGTCAGATCATCGAAGACGAGGTGCTCTATCGCGAGATGGAGTTCCGCTACGGCGAGTACTTCGAAGGCGGCATGGGTGCCGACGCGATTCTGCAACTGATTGACCGCATGGACCTAGACGAAGAAGAGCGCATGATGCGTGAGATGATCGACGCCAAGGACGGTCGCAAGCCCCTGAGTGCGCAGCGTCACGCCAAGTTCTTGAAGCGCCTGGCGATCGTGCAGTCATTCAACCGCCGTGACGACCAGGGACGCCGACTGAACGACCCGCGGGCAATGATCCTCGAAGCCGTGCCGGTTATCCCTCCGGACCTTCGTCCGATGGTTCAGCTCGACGGTGGCCGTTTTGCCACGAGTGACCTCAACGACCTGTACCGTCGCGTCATCAACCGCAACAATCGTTTGAAGCGGTTGCTCGACCTCGGTGCGCCCGACATCATCGTGAACAACGAGAAGCGCATGCTTCAAGAGGCCGTGGACGCACTGTTCGACAACGGACGTCGGGGACGTCCGGTGGCGGGTCAGAGTGGACGACCACTGAAGAGTCTCTCGGACATGTTGAAGGGTAAGCAGGGTCGTTTCCGTCAGAACTTGCTCGGTAAGCGCGTTGACTACTCGGGTCGCTCGGTGATCGTCGTTGGTCCCCAGCTCAAACTGCACCAGTGCGGTCTGCCCAAGATGATGGCCCTGGAACTCTTCAAGCCCTTCGTGATGAAGCGGCTCATCGAGACCCAGGTCGCCCAGAACATCAAGAGCGCCAAGCGCATGGTCGAGCGCCGCAAGGCAATTGTCTGGGACGTGCTCGAAGAGGTCATTCGAGAGCACCCGGTCTTGTTGAACCGTGCTCCGACGTTGCACCGCCTGGGTATCCAGGCCTTCGAGCCCGTGCTCGTTGACGGCAAGGCCATTCAGATCCACCCGCTCGTCTGCAAGGCGTTCAACGCTGACTTCGACGGCGACCAGATGGCCGTGCACGTCCCGCTTTCGGCAGAAGCGCAGGCCGAAGCACGCATCTTGATGTTGTCGACGAACAACATCTTCACCCCCGCGACGGGTCGGCCCATCACCGAGCCCGCTCAGGACATGGTGTTTGGTGCGTACTACTTGACCTTGCCCGCTGACGAGACCACCGAGAACCCCAAGGTGTTCCGACACGTCTATGAGATCGAGAACGCGCTCAACGACCGCACCATTGGACTTCGTTCGCCCATCCAGATCCGACCCCTCGAGGGATCGTCGCTGGACACGCGTCTCGAAGGCGCCGGTGTCGAGGTGAAGGGCGCGAGCCGTTCGCTCGTGACAACCCCCGGACGCGTCTTCTTTAACGAGGCGTTGCCCTTTGGCTTTCGCTACGTGAACGAACTCATTGGCAAGAACGCGCTGCCCATTGGCGTCATCGTTGAAGAGATCTCGGGTGGTTTCAGCCGTCAAGAGGTGGCTGAATCCCTCGACGCGATCAAGTCGCTGGGCTTTAAGTACGCCACGCGATCGGGTTTGACGATATCGATCGACGACGTCGTGACGACGCCCGAGAAGGCCGAAGAATCTTGAACAAGTACGAGGAACAGGCCGCCAAGGTCGAGACCAACTACCGCCGGGGTGTCATCGTCGACGACGAGCGCCGCCAGCAAGAGATCGAGATCTGGACCAACGCCAACAAGGAAGTGGGTGACGCGACTGACCGTGCCATGAACGCGATCGCCAATAACCCGATCCGCATGATGGTGGACTCGGGTGCTCGTGGTAACTCCCAACAGATCCGCCAGATCGCCGCTATGAAGGGCCTGGTGTCAAACCCGCGTGGTGAGATGATCCCGCGCCCGATCAAGTCCTCGTTCCGCGAGGGTCTGTCGGTGCTCGAGTACTTCATCTCCACCCACGGCACCCGCAAGGGACTTGGTGACACCGCACTTCGCACCGCCGACTCGGGTTATCTGACGCGTCGTCTCGTTGACGTCGCCCAAGAGCTCATCGTGAAGGAATTCGACTGCAACACGAGTCGAGGCATGTGGATCGAACACGTCACCGCCGACACCCGTGGCCAGCGTTCGCACCTCGAGACCAAGCTTTGGGGACGCGTGTTGTCAGAGGACGTCACACTGTCTGACGGTGCAACGATTTCGGCGGGAACGATGCTCATGCAAGACGACGTCGATCGGCTTCGTGATGACGGGGCGGACCGAGTTCGCGTTCAACAACGCTCACGTGTGACGCGATCCAAGGCGTCTGTGCGGCGTGTTACGGACTCTCTCTCGCCACGCACCAACTCGTCGAGCTCGGTGAAGCGGTCGGAGTCATCGCAGCCCAGTCCATTGGTGAACCGGGAACCCAGCTCACCATGCGTACCTTCCACTCAGGTGGTGTGACCGAGAGCGACATCACTCACGGTTTGCCGCGCGTCGTCGAGCTGTTCGAGGCTCGTACGCCCAAGGGTGCCGCCAAGGTCGCCGAGTTCTCGGGCGTCGTACGGGTCGAACTCGTTGGACGTGAGCGCAAGGTCACGGTCGTTGGCAACGATGGCGAAGTGCAAGAGGAATCGATCTCGATCGCGCGTCACCTGCTCGTCGAAGATGGTCAAGAAGTCGAAGTCGGTACGCCGCTTCACGACGACACTCGACCCCAAATTGATGATGAAGTTCCGCGGCACACGAGAGACCCAGCAGTACCTCGTCGAAGAGGTTCAGAACGTCTATCGAGACCAGGGTGTGTCGATTCACGACAAGCACATCGAGTTGATTGTTCGCCAGATGACGCGTCGCGTCCAGATCGTCGACGCCGGGGAGTCTCCGTGGCTGCCCGGAGCGATGGTGGACGTGAAGCTGTTCAACGACACCAATGATCAAATCGAAGCGTTGGGCAAGGAAGCCGCGGACGGTCGTGCCCAGTTGATGGGCATCACCAAGGCGTCCTTGGCGACTGACTCGTGGCTGTCGGCCGCCTCGTTCCAAGAGACCACGCGTGTCTTGACCGAAGCAGCGATCGAAGGCAAGCGTGACCACCTGGTGGGCTTGAAGGAGAACATCATCATTGGCAAGTTGATTCCTGCCGGTTCGGGTCTGGAGTACTACAACCACAAGGAACTGCGACTCGACATGCCGGACGCCGAGCTCTTGCCGGCCTGGGCCCAGGTCTCAGACGACGACCTCGACCTCGCCAGTTTGTTGGGTGAGATCACTGGTGACGACTCGTTCAGTGCGGACCTCACGGCGTTCCAGAACATCGGCACCGCCACCTACGACGAATCTGCGCTCCCGGAGAACGATGACGTGCGTCCCGAGGATGAACTCGGCGGTCAAGCGATCTAGGACCCTGGTCACTGGCGTGTGCCGGTGACCGGGGTCGCAATCGCACGGTGAACCAGGGGCAACGTGCAATCCTCGCGCCGGCGAGAAGCCACCACGCAGTCCGGGCAAGGGATTAGCGGGTCGGCGCTTCGCTTCGTTTGCTCGAGAGTTGCTGGGTCGCGTCGGTACTCGCCAGCGTTGCTCGACTCACCGCAATGGGCGACGTCGGCTCGGTGGGGGTCTCTTGGAGCCCGCGACCTCGAGGCGGGCTTGCTGACGAGGGCCACAATGCCGTAAGATAGAAAGTCCGCGTGCGCATCACTGCCGCGTCCCATCTATCGCAGTAAAAACAGAAGAGGTTCCGCGTGCCCACAATTGCACAGTTGGTCCGAAAGGGCCGACAGGATAAAGTTTCCAAGACCAAGACGCCGGCCCTGAAGGGGGCCCCGCAGCGTCGTGGTGTGTGCACCCGTGTTCACACGGTCACCCCGAAAAAGCCGAACTCGGCCCTTCGAAAGGTCGCGCGCGTTCGCCTCACGTCGGGTGTCGAGATCACCGCGTACATCCCAGGCGTTGGCCACAACCTCCAAGAGCACTCCATCGTGCTCGTTCGTGGCGGACGTGTGAAGGACTTGCCGGGAGTTCGCTACAAGATCATTCGCGGTGCGCTTGACACCTCTGGTGTTCGCGACCGCAAGCAAGCCCGTAGTCGCTACGGTGCCAAGAGGGAGAGCTAATGCCTCGTAAAGGTCCCGCCGTCCGTCGAGAGGTTCCGACCGACCCGATTTATAAGTCGGTGCTCGTCACCCAATTGACCAACAAGATCCTCGAGCGCGGCAAGCGCACGATCGCCGAACGCATTGTCTATACCGCTCTCGAGTTGGTCGAGCAAAAGACCAGCACGGATCCGGTCGCGACACTGAAGCGCGCGCTCGAGAACGTGCGTCCCGAACTCGAGGTCAAGAGCCGCCGCGTCGGTGGCACGACCTATCAGGTGCCCATGGAAGTCCGTCCCCGTCGGGCGACAACCCTCGCCATTCGCTGGCTCACCGACTTCGCCAAGAAGCGACGTGAGAAGACGATGGCCGAGCGCCTCGCCAATGAGATCATCGACGCCAGTAACGGCGTTGGTGCCGCGGTGAAGCGTCGCGAGGACATGGCCAAGATGGCCGAGTCCAACAAGGCGTTCGCGCACTACCGCTGGTAATAAAAGAGAGTTTGTGAAATGACCGCACGCGAATACCCCCTCGACAAGGTTCGCAACATTGGCATCATGGCCCACATCGATGCCGGTAAGACCACCACGACCGAGCGCATCTTGTTCTACACGGGCAAGAACTACAAGATCGGTGAAGTGCACGAAGGTGCCGCGACGATGGACTGGATGGTCCAAGAACAAGAGCGTGGTATCACGATCACGTCCGCGGCGACCACGTGTTACTGGAAGGGCAATCGAATCAACATCATCGACACGCCCGGCCACGTCGACTTCACCGTCGAAGTCGAGCGTTCACTTCGCGTTCTCGACGGCGCCGTCGCGGTCTTTGACGCGGTCGCGGGCGTCGAGCCCCAAACCGAGACGGTGTGGCGTCAAGCGAACAAGTACCACGTGCCGCGCATCTGTTTCGTGAACAAGATGGACCGCGTCGGCGCGGACTTCTTTCGCTGCGTGGACATGATCGAGGACCGCCTCGACTGCGTGCCCGCGGTCATCCAACTGCCCATCGGGGCCGAAGGCGACTACAAGGGCATCATCGACCTGTGCGCGATGAACGCCACGATCTATCACGACGACAAGGGTGAACAACTCGAAGTCATTCCCATCCCCGCCGAGTTCCAGGCGCAGGCTGACGAGTACCACGCCAAGTTGCTCGACGTCTTGACGACCTTTGACGACGCGCTCATGGAAAAGTTGCTGAACGACGAGACGCCTTCGACCGACGACCTGCACGCCGCACTTCGTCGCGGGACCCTAGAGAACCACTGCGTTCCGATCTTGAACGGATCGGCGTTCAAGAACAAGGGTGTCCAGCCCATGCTCGACGCGGTCGTTGACTACTTGCCGTCGCCGGTTGACTTGCCGCCCACCCAGGGCACCAAGCCTGGTAAGGAAGACGTCATCGAGCGAAAGCCCTCCGATGACGAGCCCTTCTCGGCGCTCGCGTTCAAGATCATGACTGACCCCTACGTGGGCAAGCTCACGTATCTTCGTGTCTACTCGGGCACGCTCGAAAAGGGCGACACCGTCGTCAACACCACCAAGGGCATGAAGAAGGAGCGACTCGGTCGCCTCTTGTTGATGCACGCGAACAACCGCGAAGACCTCGATACCATTCGAACCGGCGACATCGTCGCCGCCGTGGGATTGAAGCAGGTGACGACCGGTGACACGCTGTCGGCGGTTGACCAGCCCATCCAACTCGAAACGCTCACGTTCCCCGAGCCGGTCATTCACGTCGCGGTCGAACCCAAGACCAAGGCCGACCAGGAGAAGTTGTCCAAGGCGCTCTACGCACTTTCCGAAGAGGACCCGACCTTTCGCGTGCGCACCGACGAAGAGACTGGTCAGACGGTTATCTCGGGAATGGGCGAGTTGCACCTCGAAGTGCTCGTTGACCGCATGTTGCGCGAGTTCAGCGTGGACGCCAACGTTGGTAAGCCTCAGGTCGCCTACCGCGAGACCGTTCGCAAGAAGGTTGAGAAGGTCGAAGAGAAGTACGTGCGCCAGACCGGTGGAAAGGGTCAGTACGGCCACGTCGTGATCACGCTCGAGCCCACGGGCCCGGGCGGTGGTTATGAATTCCTCGACGAGATCAGTGGCGGTGTCATTCCCAAGGAATACATCGGTCCGGTCAACCAAGGAATCACCGAAGCATTGACGTCGGGTGTGCTCGCGGGCTATCCGGTTGTTGACGTGCGCGTTCGCTTGACCTTTGGTAGCTACCACGACGTTGACTCCTCGGAGATGGCCTTTAAGATTGCCGGTTCCATTGCGGTGAAAAAGGCCGCCCGATTGGCGAGTCCGGTGCTCTTAGAGCCCGTGATGTCCGTCGAAGTGGTGACTCCCGAGGATTACATGGGCGACGTGATTGGCGACTTGTCCTCTCGCCGAGGTCGCGTCGAGGGCATGGAACAGAAGGGCAATAGTCAAGCAATTAAGGCACTTGTGCCGCTGGCTGACATGTTCGGCTACGCTACTGACCTGCGTTCTCGCACCCAAGGGCGCGCGACGTACACCATGCAGTTCCATTCGTACGCAGAAGTCCCAGACGCGATTTCCAAGGAAATCGTCGCGAAGGCGACGGGCGCGTAAGAGGCTGGGAAACCAGCGAAACAAGGTCCAAACCGTCGTCGGGGAGGGCCGAAACAAGCACGACGAGTCCACCTCGGTCTCGTCACTAAGAGAAAGTTAGTCCCCGACAATGGCAAAGCAGAAGTTCGAGCGCACTAAGCCGCACGTCAACATTGGAACCATGGGTCACATCGACCACGGCAAGACCACTCTTACCGCGGCGATCACCAAGGTTCTTTCCGAACGAATTCCCGGTAGCGCCTTCACGCCTTTCGACCAGATTGACAAGGCCCCCGAAGAGCGTCAGCGCGGAATCACCATTTCTATTGCGCACGTGGAGTACGAGACGGCGAACCGTCACTACGCCCACGTCGACATGCCCGGTCACGCGGACTACGTGAAGAACATGATCACGGGCGCCGCCCAGGTCGACGGCGCCATCTTGGTGGTGTCCGCGACCGACGGTCCCATGCCCCAGACCCGTGAGCACGTGTTGCTCGCTCGTCAGGTCGGCGTGCCCTACATCGTGGTCGCGCTCAACAAGGCCGACATGGTCGACGACGAAGAGCTCCTCGAGTTGGTCGAGCTCGAAGTCCGTGAACTCCTGACGAGTTACGACTTCCCCGGCGACGACACACCGATCGTTCGCGTCTCGGCGCTGAAGGCCCTCGAGGGCGACGCCGCCTGGGGTGACAAGGTCATGGAACTGATGGACGCCGTGGACAGTTACATCCCCGAGCCCGTTCGTTCCACCGACAAGCCATTCCTCATGTCAATCGAAGATGTCATGTCCATCACGGGCCGTGGCACCGTCGTGACCGGCAAGGTGGAACAAGGTGTCATTCACGTCGGTGACGAAGTCGAGATCGTGGGCCTTCGTGACACGACCAAGACCACGGTCACCGGCATCGAGATGTTCCGCAAGCTCCTCGATGAGGGTCGCGCCGGCGACAACCTGGGCGCGCTGCTTCGTGGCACGAAGAAGGAAGAAGTCGAGCGTGGACAGGTGTTGTGCAAGCCGGGTTCGATCACGCCGCACACCGTGTTCGAGGCCTCGGTCTACGTGTTGACCAAGGACGAGGGTGGCCGTCACAAGCCGTTCTTCGCGAACTACCGTCCCCAGTTCTACTTCCGCACGACTGACGTCACCGGAACGATCGAACTGCCGTCGGGCACCGAGATGGTCATGCCTGGTGACAACACCGAGATGACCGTGACCTTAGGCAAGCCCATCGCCATGGAAGAGGGTCTGACCTTCTCCATCCGCGAAGGTGGCCGTACCGTTGGCTCGGGCCGTGTCGTCAAGATCTTGAAGTAGTCCGGTCATGGCCGACAACCGACAAATGATTCGAATCCGATTGAAGGCCTTCGACCACGGCGTCCTTGACCAGTCCACCGCCAAGATCGTCCAGACGGTCGAGCGCACCAACGCACGGGTCCAGGGTCCGGTGCCACTGCCCACCGAGAAGCACCGTTACACGGTGGTTCGAGGGCCGCACAAGCACAAGGACAGTCGCGAACACTTCGAAATGCGTGTCCACAAGCGATTACTGGACATCGTTGACCACTCGGCCAAGACGGTTGACTCGCTGCAGCGACTCGACCTTCCCGCCGGGGTCGACATCGAGATCAAGATCCGCCAGAACTAACCCACGTCACGGGGTCCGCCTTTGCGTAAAGCGGGCCCCGTGATGTAGTGTTAAAAGCCCCGCCTTTTCAGGTGGGGAAGCAAAAAAGATGTGTTCAGTTGCCTACGGGAACGCTGAACCAACCAAGTCGAGCGCTCCGTTCGGGTTTTGTGACCCGGCGGAGCGTCTGTGTGTCGGACGAACCGATGCGCAGTTTTTAGAAGAGAGGCACACGTGGCGACCAAAGCGATCGTCGGCGAGAAGGTGGGCATGACCCAGGTCTGGGATGACCAGAACCGGTCGATACCGGTGACGGTCGTCAAGGTCAGCCCAGCTCGCGTCGTCCAAGTAAAGACGCCCGAGAAGGAGGGTTACTCCGCTCTTCAAGTGACGTGGGGAACGCGACGTGCCTCGACGCTCTCCAAGCCCGAGATCGGACACTTCGAAAAGGCCGGCGTGACGCCCGGCAAGAAATTGGTCGAACTTCGCCTCGACGACGTGACCGGCTACGAGATTGGTCAAGAGATCCTCGCCGACGTCCTCGAAAAAGGCGAGATGATCGACGCGACCGCGATCTCCAAGGGGAAGGGTTTCGCCGGTGGGATGAAGCGACACAACTTCTCGGGACAAGGCGCCGCGCACGGTAACCACAAACACCATCGCGCACCGGGTTCCATTGGCGCCTGCGCGACACCGGGACGCGTCTTTAAGGGCACCAAGATGTCGGGTCGCATGGGTGGCGGACAAGTCACCACGACCAATCTCGAGGTCATCGGCGTTGACGTCGAGCGCCACCTCGTACTCGTGAAGGGGGCCGTGCCCGGTCCTCGCGGCGGCGTCGTCGTGCTTCGCACGTCGGTGAAGAACCCCATGAAGGCCGGAGGTAAGCGATGAGCGACGTCTTTACGCTTCGAGGTCCGATCAAGAAGGACCGCCCCGCACCCGTCACGCGAAGTGTCGCGCGCAAGACTCTCGCCGGTGTCGAACTCGACACCGTGAACCTCGAGCCCAGCATCTTTGGCATCGAACCCAACATGGCGGTGTTGCACCAGGTGATAAAGGCCCAGCTCGCCGCCAAGCGACAGGGCACCCAGTCGACCAAGACCCGCAAGGAAGTGCGCGGTGGTGGCAAGAAGCCCTTCAGTCAAAAGGGGACCGGCGGTGCTCGTCAGGGCACCATCCGCGCCCCGCACTATCCCGGTGGTGGCATCGCACTCGGGCCCAAGCCGCGCAAGTACGACCAGAAGACGCCCAAGAAGATGATTCGTCTGGCGCTTAACTCGGCGCTCTCGGACCGCGCGGCACTCTCTCGCGTCGCGCTCGTTGACGGCTTCGCGAGCTGGAGCACGCCCAAGACCAAAGACGCCGTCTCGGCGTTGACGGCCCTCGGTCTCGAGGGCAAGGTGCTCGTGGTTCTCAGCCGCGAGGATCACGTCGCGCTGCAGTCGTTTCGCAACTTGGCCAACGTGAAGACGATCGACGCTGGTGAGATCAACGCCTATGACGTCTTGGACTCGGACTGGGTCCTGTTCACCGACACCACGCTGCCCAAGGCCAAGGAGGTCGAGTAATGCGCGACGCCATGAGCATCCTGATTCGTCCGGTCGTCTCGGAAAAGACCTACGCGTTGATGGAGAACCACACCTACGTGTTCGTTGTCGATCCGCGCGCGACCAAGATCGACGTGCGTAACGCCGTCGAACAGGCCTTCAACGTGAAGGTCGTGAACGTCAACACGCTCAACCGCAAGGGTAAGGCGACGCGAAATCGCCGTACCGGTGTCACCGGCGCTCGCGCCAGCACCAAGCGGGCCATCGTCACCCTCAAACAGGGTGACTCGATCAATCTCTTCGAGAACTAAAGGACTGTCATGGCACTGCGTCACCGCAAACCAACCAGCCCCGGTCGTCGTTTCCAGACGGTGTCGGACTTCGCCGAACTCACGACGTCCAAGCCCGAGAAGTCGCTGCTCGACTCCAAGCCCAAGACCGGTGGACGCAACAACTACGGACGAAAGACCTCGCGTCACCGCGGTGGTGGTCACAAGCAGCAATACCGCATCATCGACTTCAAGCGGAACAAGGACGCCATCCCCGCCAAGGTCGCCTCGATCGAATACGACCCGAACCGCACGTGTCGCATCGCACTCTTGCACTACGCCGACGGGGAGAAGCGCTACATCCTGGCCCCCAACGGACTGAAGTTGGGCGACATCGTCGAGTCGGGTCCCAAGGCCGACATCCGTACGGGAAATGCCCTGCCCATGCGCTACATCCCCACGGGCGCCACGGTGCACAACGTCGAGTTGCGCCCGGGCGGCGGCGGCAAGATGGCGCGCAGTGCCGGCATGAGTGTGCAGTTGGTCGCCAAGGACGGCGGGTACGCCACGCTTCGTCTGCCCTCGACTGAGATGCGCCGCGTTCAGATCGACTGTCGAGCGACGCTCGGCATCGTTGGCAACTCCGAGCACGAACTGATCAAGGTCGGCAAGGCCGGACGTAGCCGCTGGAAGGGCGTTCGCCCCCAGACTCGTGGTGTCGCCATGAACCCGGTCGACCACCCACTCGGTGGTGGTGAGGGCAAGACGTCTGGTGGACGTCACCCGGTGTCACCGTGGGGTCAGCCTGAAGGTCGTACGCGTCTGCCTAAGCCGTCAGACGCTCTCATTATTCGTCGTCGCCGTGGACGCGGCTCGCGGAGGTAGGTAGATAATGTCACGAAGTCTCAAAAAGGGTCCCTTCATCGACTCACACCTTTTGAAGAAGGTCGACGCGATGAACGCCGCGAACGAGAAGAAGGTCATCAAGACCTGGAGTCGACGTTCGACGGTCATCCCCGACATGGTCGGTCACACGTTCGCGGTGCACGACGGACGTCGTCACGTACCGGTCTTTTGCAACGAGTCGATGGTCGGACACAAGCTGGGCGAGTTCGCGCCGACGAGGACCTTCAAGTTCCACGCGGGCCAGGAAAAGACGGGTAGGCGCTAATGACCGGTCCCAAGACCAACGAACGACCGGGCACGCGCGCGACGCTGCGCGGCTATCACATGTCGGCGAGCAAAGCTCGCGTCGTGTTGAACCTCATCCGCAACGAGGACGTCACGACCGCACGCGAGATCCTGGCGGGAACGACGCGCGAGGCCGCTGACGTTGTTGGCAAGGTGCTCGCGTCGGCGGTCGCCAACGCCGTGAACAATGACGGATCAACGCTGATGAACTCTTCGTCTCGGCGGCCTACGCCGACGAGGGCATCACCATGAAGCGCTTCACCCCCCGTGCGCGAGGTCGCGCTGGCAAGATCCGAAAGCGAGCCTGTCACATCACCGTGATCGTCTCTCGTCTGGACGAGGATCGTCTCGAAGTCTTGCGTTCGCGCGTTCCGCGCAAGCAACCGCGTCTCGATCGCGTCGCGTCGCGTCGTCGCGTCGTCGCGCCGACCAGACCGCCAGTCTCAACAAGCGCGAGACCGCGGCCGAAGAAGCCGCCGAGAACGAGGCTCGTGAGGCCGAGGCGCTCGCGAACGAGCAAGAGATCGAGAACCTCGAGACCGAGTCCGAGGCCATTGGTTCGCCCGAGACCGAGACGATTGACACGCCCGAGGTTACCGATGACGCCGAGACGGCTGCACGAACCGAGAGCGACGTCGAGGCCACGACATCCGAAGAGAGCACGAATGACGAGACGGTGTCTGGTGACACCACGGAGGAGACGAACTAATGGGTCAGAAGGTAAACCCCTACGGTTTCCGTCTCGGCATCACGACGGACTGGAAGTCACGCTGGTTCAAGGAGCGCGGCTACAAGGACCTCGTCATCGAGGACTGGAAGATTCGCGACTACCTCACCAAGCAGCTCGAGAGCGCTGCGGTCAGTCGCATCGAGATCGAGCGCAACTCAGACCGCATCCGCGTGGACATCCACACGGCGCGACCCGGCATCGTCATCGGTCGCCGCGGCGCCGAGGCCGAGCGTTTGAAGAAGGACCTCGAGAAGATCACCGGCCAGAAGAACAAGATCTCGCTCAACATTCAAGAGATCAAGCAGCCCGAGCTCGACGCCGCACTGATCGCCCAGGGCATCTGTGACCAGTTGCTTCGACGCGTGGCCTTTCGACGCGCCATGAAGCGCGGCATCCAGACCGTGCAAAAAGCGGGAGCGATGGGCGTCAAGATTCAAGCCTCGGGACGTCTCGGTGGGGCGGAGATGTCTCGTCGCGAGTCCTACCGCGAAGGTCGCGTGCCGTTGCACACGCTTCGCGCCGACATCGACTACGGATTCCGTGAAGCGCGTACCAACACCGGGCCGCATCGGGGTCAAGGTGTGGATCTACAAGGGCGACATCTTGCCGTACCAATTGACCAACGACGAGAAGATCGTTCGCGAGGCAGCCATGGCGGCTGGTGACGCCGTGCCCGTCGGCGCTTCGCCCGCGGTACCCAAGGGTGTCGTGCGCGCGGGTGGTGGACGTCGTCGCGTCGAGCCCGACGTCCGAAGAGGCACGCCACGGGTGACGTGAATCCCGCCGACCTGCTGGCGGCGAACGACGAAGTCGAGCGTCAGTTGAGCGTTGAAGAGGAGATCGAGCGTCGCACGGCCCAAGATCACACCGACACGCCGCACTTTCGAAAGGACGCCGAGTAATCATGTTGATGCCCCGCAAGGTAAAGCACCGCAAGCAACAGCGCGGCCGCATGAC
Organism: uncultured Acidimicrobiaceae bacterium; assembly: GCA_963834545.1. Lineage (GTDB taxonomy): Bacteria > Actinomycetota > Acidimicrobiia > Acidimicrobiales > RAAP-2 > RAAP-2. The sequence continues at coordinate 26,244 of CAWICL010000032.1, forward strand.
CGGCATGGCCAAGGGTGGGGTCGAACTCGCCTTTGGTGACTTTGGCATCCAGGCCCAAGAGGCTGGTTGGATCACGGCACGCCAGATTGAGGCGGCTCGTATCGCGATGACCCGTCACGTCAAGCGTGGTGGCAAGGTCTGGATCCGCATCTTTCCCGACAAGCCCGTCACCCAAAAGCCCGCCGAGACGCGCATGGGTTCTGGCAAGGGCAATCCCGAGTTCTGGGTCGCGGTGGTGAAGCCGGGACGCATCATGTTCGAGCTCGGTGGCGTTGACGAGACGCTGGCGCGCGCCGCGATGGACCGCGCCATCCAAAAGCTACCCATCAAGGCCAAGTTCGTCATCCGTCCCGGGACGCACGGCACACCGGAGGTGACCATCTAATGGCTAAGACCGCAGAACGTATCGCCGAGATGCGCCTGTTGGGCGATAAGGAGCTCCTCGAGCGCCTGAGCGACGCGCGTCGCGAATTGTTCAATATGCGTTTCCAACTGGCGACTGGACAACTCGACAACTCCGCGCGACTGCACGAGGTGCGCAAGGACATCGCACGCCTGTCGACCTTCGTGCGCGAGCGAGAGATCGCCGCCGCCGAAGCCGCCATGGAAGGTGAACAGTCATGACCGACACAACCAATGACACTGGTCGCGCGAACCCTCGCAAGGTACGCGAGGGCATGGTGATCTCGGACAAGATGGCCTCCACGCTGGTCGTGGCGGTGAACGAGCGCGTCAGTCACCCCCGCTACGGCAAGACCGTCCAGCGCACGAAGAAGCTCTACGTGCACGACGAGAAGAACGAGGCCAAGGTTGGCGACCGCGTGCGAGTCCAAGAGACCCGTCCGCTGTCCAAGCTCAAGCGCTGGCGCCTCACCGAGATTGTGGAGCGTGCCCGATGATCCAGCAAGAATCGCGCCTCAAGGTGGCCGATAACAGCGGCGCCAAGGAAGTCCTCTGCATTCGCGTGCTCGGCGGTTCGCGTCGTCGTTACGCCTCGATCGGTGACGTCTTCATCGCTACGGTGAAGGACGCCATCCCCGGCGCCGCGGTGAAGAAGGGTGACGTGGTTCGCTGCGTGGTCGTTCGTACCTCGAAAGAGCGCCGTCGTCCCGACGGCTCCTACATCAAGTTCGACGAGAACGCCGCCGTGCTGATCAACGACCAGCTGCAGCCTCGTGGCACCCGCATCTTCGGGCCCGTCGGGCGTGAGCTGCGCGACAAGAAGTTCATGCGCATTATTTCCCTGGCGCCGGAGGTGCTGTGATGAAGATTCGTAAAGGTGACGACGTGCTCGTGCTGTCGGGCAAGTTCCGCGGTGAGCGCGCGAAGGTCGAAGAGGCCATGCCCGCGAGAACAAGGTGATCCTCGACGGCCTCAACATCGCCAAGCGCCACACCAAGCAGGCTGGCTCGACCATGCAGGCCGGCATCATCGACAAGTTGATGCCCTTGACGTGTCCAACGTCGCCTTGTGGTGCGCCGGTCACAAGGGTCCCGCGAAGGTCGGTTACAAGATCGTTGACGACACGAAGGTGCCGCGTCTGTCGCAAGTGTGGAGAGGCGATATGAGTACGACAACCCGTCCACGTCTGAAGGTCCGCTTCGACGAAGAGATCCGTCCGGCGCTTGAAGGAGGAGCTCGGTCTGGACAACATCATGCAGGTGCCCGCGTCTCGACGAAGATCGTCCTCAACTCGGGCGTCGGACGGGCCACCCAACAGGCGTCACTGCTCGAGGGCGCCCAGCGCGACCTCGAACTGATCACCGGCCAGAAGCCGGTCGTCACGCGCGCCAAGAAGTCGATCGCGAGCTTCAAGCTTGCGAGAAGAGCAGCCCATCGGCGTCAAGGTCACCCTGCGCGGCGACCGCGCCTGGGAGTTCTTCGACCGACTGCTCAGCCTCGCGATCCCGCGTATCCGAGACTTCCGAGGACTGTCACCCAAGTCCTTCGACGGCCACGGGAACTACACCTTTGGCGTCAATGACCAGTTGATCTTCCCCGAGGTCGACTACGACAAGATCGACGCGCCGCGTGGTTTCGACATCACCATCGTCACCACGGCCGAGAACGACGAGCAGGGACGCGCATTCTTTCGCGCGTACGGCTTCCCCTTCAAGCAGGAGAATCGATAGACATGGCGAAGAAAGCTCTTCGAATCAAGCAGCAGAAGACCCCGAAGTTCTCGACGCGTGCCTACACGCGCTGCGAACGTTGTGGTCGTCCGCGCTCGGTGTATCGCAAGTTCGGTCTGTGCCGTATCTGCTTGCGCCTGATGGTTCACGCCGGTGAGGTCCCCGGCGTGACGAAGGCAAGTTGGTAGGAGGACAGCTATGACAATGACTGACCCCATCGCCGACATGCTCACGCGCATCCGCAACGCCAACTCCGCGATGTTCGACAGCGTCAAGATGCCCAGCTCGAAGCTCAAGGAGAACCTCGCCAAGGTCCTCGAGAAGGAAGGTTTCATCGCGGGCTTCACCGTGACCAAGAGTCGACGGCAAGCCTGGCATCGACCCTCGAGATCGCTCTCAAGTACTCCGAGGACCGTCAAAAGACGATCGTCGGTATCAAGCGCGTCTCTAAGCCCGGACTTCGCATCTACAAGAAGTCCGACCAGATGCCCAAGGTGCTCGGTGGCGTGGGCGTGGCCGTCGTCTCAACGAGCCACGGTCTCATGACCGACCGCGAAGCCCGCAAGGCCAAATTGGGTGGCGAGGTGCTTTGTTATGTCTGGTAACCAGTGCTCGAACGCCAAGGAGATTGACTGATGTCACGTATCGGTCGTAACCCCATCACCGTGCCGTCCTCGGTGACGGTCACGGTCGCTGACGGCGTCGTCACCGTCAAGGGACCCAACGGCACCATGCACCGCGTGGTGCCTGACGGCATCACGCTCTCCCAAGAGGGAGATCGCTGGTCGTGGAGCGGCGTGAGTGACGAGACGATGTACCGCTCGCTGCACGGTCTGACCCGTACGCTGGTCGCGAACATGGTCATCGGCGTCACCGAAGGTTGGTCCAAGGAACTCGAGATCATCGGCGTGGGCTACCGAGCCGCCGCCGTGGACCGGGCGTGCTCGACCTCGCGCTCGGCTTCTCGCACCCCGTGAAGTTCACCGCGCCCGAGGGCATCACCTTCGAGGTGCCCGCCCCGACACGAGTCATCATCAAGGGTGCCGACAAGGAAGTCGTTGGCCAAGTCGCCGCGTCCATCCGCAAGATCCGTAAGCCCGAGCCCTACAAGGGCAAGGGTGTGCGCTACCTCGGTGAACGAGTGGTGCGCAAAGCTGGAAAGGCTGCGAAGTAATGGCACGTACAAGCTCGAACTACACAGCGCCGTCACGAAGCGCATCCGCCGTCGCCTCTCGGGCACGGCCGAGTCGTCCACGCGTCGCGGTGAGTCGCACCAACAAGCACATCTCGGCGCAGATCATCGACGACATCCAGGGCCGCACCCTCGCCGCGGCCTCATCGGTCGAGGCGACTTGAAGTCCACGGGCGGTGGCAACGTCGAAGGCGCCAAGGCCGTGGCCGAAATTGCTCGCCGAGCGCGCCAAGGCCGCCAACATCACCGCCGTGGTCTTCGACCGCGGGGGATTCGACTATCACGGCCGTGTCGCTGCATTCGCAGAACAACTTCGCGCCGACGGACTGGAGTTTTAATGAGTGACTAGAACAGTACGAAGAGCGCACCATCAAGGTGAATCGCGTCTCCAAGGTCGTCAAGGGTGGTCGTCGGTTCTCCTTCACCGCGCTGATGGTGATCGGTGACGGCAACGGCAAGGTCGGTCTGGGTTACGGCAAGGCCAAGGAAGCCGGTCTCGCGGTGCAAAAGGGGATCGAAGAGGCTCGCAAGAATCTCTTTGACGTCCCTCTCGCCGGCACGACCATCGTCTATCCGGTGATCGGCGCCGCGGGGGCGGGACGCGTCTTGATGAAGCCGGCCGCACCCGGTACCGGTGTCATCGCCGGTGGTGCCGCGCGCGCGATCCTCGAGATGGCTGGCGTCAAGGACATCATCGCCAAGTCGCTGGGTTCGTCGCAACGGCATCAACGTGGCGCACGCCACCATCGAGGGACTCAAGCAGTTGCGTCGTCCCGAGGAGATCGCCGCCTCGCGCGACAAGCCGGCCGATCACGTCATCCCTAGCGGGACGCTTCGCGCCTACCGCGAGCGCCAGCGCGAGGGCGACCTGTTCAAGACGGAGGCCTGATCATGGGCCAATTGAAAGTCACCCAGATCCGCTCGGCATCGCGACCAAGCCCAAGCACCGCGGGACGCTGCGCGCGCTCGGACTTCGTGGCATCGGCCAGTCCAACGTGCTGCCCGACCGTCCCGAGATTCACGGGATGATCGCGCGGGTGCCGCACCTGATCAAAGTGGAAGAGGTCAACTGATGAAGTTGCACGATCTCAAATCACCCGAAGGCTCGATCAAGCGAAAGAAGATCGTCGGTCGTGGTATTGGTGGCAGCGGTGGCAAGACCGCCGGACGAGGCACGAAGGGCCAGAAGGCTCGTCGCCAGATCCCGGCGGGCTTCGAGGGTGGCCAGTTGCCGCTGCTCCAGCGCATCCCCAAGCTGAAGGGCTTCACCAACCCCTTCCGTGTCGAGTACACGCCGGTGAACCTCGACGCGCTCGTCGCGCTCGGTGTCAGCTGACATCAATCCTCGACGTGCTCTCGTCGAGCAGGGCCTCGCTCGCAAGAAGGACTTCGTGAAGGTCCTCGGCCGCGGTGAGCTCAGCACGCGATGAACGTCGTCGGCGCACCGTTTCTCGGCGTCGGCCAAAGCCGCCATCGAGGCCGCGGGCGGCACGACGACGCGTGCTCGACCTGCCCTTCGCCGTGCGTCCTCCGGCGGCGGGCAACCAACACCAGAACCGCTAGGGTTCGACCAGTGCTGCGGCGACTCTCGAACATCTTTCGTGTACCGGACCTTCGCAACAAGGTCCTGTTCACGATCGGCATCATCTGCCTCTACCAGGCCGGTGCGAACATCCCCATCCCGGGCGTAAGCTGGTCCCAGGTCAATGTACTCCAGACGCAAGGCGGCCAGTGGTGTGCTCGGCTTCTTGAACCTGTTCTCGGGCGGGGCCCTGACGCGTCTGGCGGTCTTTGGACTCGGCGTCATGCCCTACATCACCAGTTCCATCGTGATCCAACTGCTCACGACGGTCATCCCCAAGCTCGCCGAGTGGCGCGACCAGGGTGCCGTTGGACAAAAGCGCATCACCCAGACAACGCGCTATCTCACCATTGGCCTCGCGCTCTTGCAGTCAACCGGACTGATCTACGCGTTCCACGGTCACGACCAGGCCCTGCTCGGCTTCAACATCGACCTGATTCCCAAGTTCTCACTGTCGCTTGGGCTGTTCATGGTCGCGATCATGACCGCGGGAACAGCCTTCGTCATGTGGCTCGCCGAACTCATCACCCAGCGCGGTATTGGCCAGGGCATGAGTCTGTTGATCTTCGCCAACGTCGTCGCGGGCATGCCCTCGGGCGGGCGAGCCGTCTGGAGCGAGGGTGGTCCCACCAAGTTCTTCGTGATCCTCGCGGTGTCGCTTGGTCTGCTGGTGTTGATCGTTTTCATGGATAACGGCCAGCGCCGCATCCCGGTGACCTTCGCGCGACGCGTCGTCGGTCGAAAGGAAATGGGCGGCAACAGCACGTACATCCCGCTGAAGGTCAACCAGTCGGGTGTTATTCCGATCATCTTCGCGTCGTCGGTGCTCTACATCCCGATGTTGTTGTCCAACATCGTGCCGTGGACGAGTTTTCAGAACTTCGTGAACTCGTCACTGCACCCGACCAGCTTCTTCTACATCTTCGCCGACTTCATCTTGATCCTCGCCTTCACCTTCTTCTACGTCTACATCGCCTTTGAGCCGCACCAGCAAGCCGAGATGTTGCGTCAGCAAGGTGGTTTCGTGCCGGGCATCCGACCGGGACTGCCGACCGAGAAGTACTTCGCCAAGATGCTCAGTCGCATCACGGTCGTGGGCGCGGTGTTCCTCGCCTCGGTGGCGGTGGTGCCGAGCATCTTGATGGCGCTGTGGAATATCAACCGATTCCCGTATTACGGCACCACGTTGCTCATCGCCGTGGGAGTGGCGCTCGAGACGATGCGTCAGATCGACTCACAGCTCATGATGCGTAACTACGAGGGATTCCTGAAGAGGTAGCCATGACGGCACGTCTCAACCTGGTGGTACTCGGCAAGCAGGGCGCCGGTAAGGGTACTCAGTGCAAGCGTCTCGCCGAGATCTACACGATTCCTCACGTCTCGACCGGTGACATGCTTCGAGCGGCCGTGAAGGCCGGCTCGCCACTCGGAAAAGAGGTGGCGGCGATCATGGACGCGGGCGCCTTGGTCTCGGACGATCTCGTCAATCGCCTGGTCGACGAACGCTTCAAAGAGCCCGACGCCGTGGGCGGAGCCTTGCTCGACGGATTTCCTCGCACCCTCGCCCAGGCTGAAGCACTCGAGCAACTCCTCGGGTCTGACGGGATCAAGCTCTGCATCAACCTCGACGTGCCCATTGAACTCGTGACCGAGCGACTGAGTTCACGACGCGTGTGCCAAGAGTGCGGCAACATCTATAAGGACACCGACATCGAAGCCATCTCGGGAACCTGCTCGAACTGCGGGGGTGACGTCATTCAGCGCAACGACGATCAGCCCGAAGCCATTCGCAAGCGACTCGAGGCCTACGAGCGTGACACCGAGCCGCTCCTCGACTTCTACGAGCACCGCGGACTCTTGGTACGCGTCGACGGCGCCAAGAGCCCCGATGAGGTGACCAAGGAGATCAAACGCGTGGTCCACGAGCGGGGCCTCGCGTGAGAAGGTCGGCCGAGGAACTGAACAAGATGCGTAAGGCCGGCAAGGTCGTCGCCGAGATGCACGAAGTAACGCGTCAGGCACTTCGACCCGGTGTGACGACGATGCAACTGAACGAGATCGCCGCCGAGGTGCTCGTCAAGCGCGGCGCGCGCTCGAACTTCCTCAACTACCACGGTTTTCCCGCGGTGATCTGCACGAGTCCCAATGACATGATCGTGCACGGCATCCCCGGTGGTTACGCCTTAAAAGAGGGCGACATCATCTCGATCGACTGCGGTGCAATCATCGAGGGCTATCACGGGGACGCCGCCTACACCGCGGGCGTCGGCGCGATCAGTGACCTCGCTCAGAAGCTCATCGACGTGACCGAACGCTCACTGTGGGCGGGCATTGAACAACTGCGTATCGGTACGCGACTGCACGAGGTGGGTCGCGCAGTCCAACAGGTCGCCGAGGCGGCAGGTTTTTCGGTGGTGCGAGACTACGTGGGTCACGCGATCGGCACCGAGATGCACGAGAGTCCCCAGGTGCCCAATTACTGGCCCGGGACACCCGGCCCCACGTTAAAAGAGGGCATGGTCTTTGCGATTGAGCCCATGGTGAACGTTGGGAGCTACGACTCCTACGTGCTCGACGACGGCTGGGGCGTGATGACCGAAGACGGTCAACTGTCCGCGCATTTCGAGCACACCATCGCGGTGACCGAGAACGGCCCCGAGGTCTTTACCGTCGCCTAGTCGCGCGGGTGCGTGCGGTCGAATTGTCGCTGCGCGAACAGCGCCGCCTCGGTGCGGCGCTGGAACCCGAGTTTCGCGAGCAGGTTCGAGACGTAGTTCTTCACCGTCTTCTCGGCGAGGAACATCACGTCGGCGATCTCGCGATTACTGAGACCCTCGCTGAGGAGCTCGAGGATCCGCTGTTCTTGGGGACTCGAGCTCTCGAGCCGAATGTCCTCGGCGATTTGTCGGCGGAGTCGCTCGCGTTCGGCCCGCTCGATCTGATCGTTGGTCGTGGAGGTTCGCCCGCTCGCGACGCGACGGATCGAATTAGATCAGATCGTCGCCGCGGACGTTCTTCAAGACGTAGCCCCGTGCGCCCGCGAGCACCGAGGCGTTCAGGGCCTCGTTGTCGGCGAAGGACGTCAGCATCAGGCAGGCCAAGTCGGCCGACGCTCTTCAGTGAACGGCAGAGGTCGACGCCGCTGCCGTCGGGAAGCGCACGTCAAGCACCGCGACGTCGACTCGTCGAGAGAAATCTCGAGGGCTCGTTTCCAACGAACCCGGCTTCGGCGACGACCTTGAGGTCGCGGTTGGACTCGAGGAGTTCGCGCAGACCGCGACGAACGATCTCGTGGTCGTCTACGAGCAGAAGTCGAATCACGTCAATCCAGTCGGTTGGCGGTCCAGCGAACTTGCGTGCCGAGGCCGATCTCTGAGTCTATAAAGCAATCGCCTCCCAGGTCGCGTGCGCGCGAGGCCAGGTTGCGAAGCCCCCTCCCGCCACTCGATGACGACGCGAAGCCCACCCCGTTGTCACTCACGATGAGCACGAGCAGGTTCTCATCGACGCTCACCTGCACCTCGACCGCACTCGCCCGAGAATGACGCACCACGTTGGAGAGGATTTCGCGAACCGCCTGGACGGCGTGCTGGGCGCAATGTTGAGCGACCAGGTCGTCAATACCGGGGAGCGTATCGATCGAGACCTTCACCCCCAACCTCGTCGCCACTTCAACCCCGAGGGCGCGGATTCGCTGCTCGAGCGAGACGTCCTCGGAATGCTCCTGGTCGATCTCGAAGATCGTGGTTCGAATATCGTGAATCGTCTCGTTGAGCTCGTCGAGTGAGGTGTTGATGCGGGTGCGTGTCGTATCGTCCAGTGACGAACTGAGCGAGAGTTGCAGCGAGAGTCCCACGCCGAAGAGACGCTGGATGACGGTATCGTGCAGATCGCGCGCCAAGCGTTCTCGCTCCTCACTGATGGAGAGTTCACGAACGTGACTGCGCAGTTTCGCCTGGTCGATTACGAGACCCGCGGCGCGTCCAAAACCGGCGACCAAGTCCTCGTCTTCGGAACTGAACGGTTGGCCATTGATTGGTTCGGTGAGGTATAAGTTGCCGTAGACGCGACCGTCGTCGGTGCGCACGGGCACTCCGAGGAACTGGGTCATCGGTGGGTGGTTCGCCGGAAAGCCCGAACGATCGGGATGCTTCGCGATGTCCTCGACGCGAAGGGGATGCCCGAGTCGAATGACCTCGCCGAGGAGACCGCGGCCCTTCGGCAGATCACCAATCGCGGCGCGTTCGTCGTCGCTCACGCCGTGGGTGATGAAACTGGCGAGGGTCGTGCCATCACTCGCGAGCACGCCGAGTGCACCGTAACGAGCACCAACCAGATTGGTCGCCGATTCCACGATGCTTTCGAGAAGGGTCGTGAGATTCGCGTCGGTCTCAATGAGCAAGATGGCATCAATGAGTGCGTGCAGTCGCTTGGGATCACTGATTCGGTGAAAGGCCATTGGAACGAGCCTTTCACACGATGGAAACAATTGGCAATGCTTTTGACGAAAAGCGCGGTGTTATCCCCGTTGACCCACGACCACCGAGAGCGGGAGTTTTACCAGTGCGCCACCACGCGCAATCGCACTCGTCAAGCCTTCATTGAGCGGTTCATCACCGTCGGGTACGCGCGCGATGCCCGAAGCCATGACTGACCACGTCAGTCCATCGTTATCGATTCCGTCAATTTGTATAGAAATGACGTCATTGCGTCGTGCGGCAAGAATCACGGCGGGATCAGCGCTCGCGAGAATGACGTTGTCCGGATCGACGAGGCTCATACGAGCCGGTAGTGCAACCGGGAGGCACTTCACCGAGATGACGATTCGAGCCAGGCTCGTAGCGCCCAGGAGCCGAATGCACTCGTCACGGTGCATTGATTCGGCAACGAAGGTCGTCATGGGCTCTGCCATCTATCTAGCATTGACGAGATTTCGGGCAGGCCACTAGGGTCCCTGGTCACAACTTGGGAAATTTCGGGCATTTGGGACCCCGCCGACGTCCGAGGTCCGGGCGGGCTTTTGCATTTACCCAAAAGAACGGTAGAATGGTCAGCCGACCTCTTGGGAGCCCGAGAGGTCTAACCGTGAAGGAGTTTTTTGCTCCTTGACGTCGTAGTGCCCCAACAAGGAGAAAGAACCTGAGTAAGCCAAAGGAAGACGCGTTCACCGTTGAGGGGACCGTCGTAGAACCTCTACCCAACGCCATGTTCCGTGTTGAGCTGGAGAACGGTTACACCGTCCTCGCTCACAGTTCGGGGAAAATGCGCATGCACCGCATCCGTATCCTTCCCGGCGACAAGGTGCAAGTCGAGATTACGCCCTACGACATGACTCGCGGACGCATCACCTACCGCTACAAATAACTCACGTTCCAAAGAGTTCGAGAAAGAAACGACATGAAGGTTCGCGCCAGCGTCAAGACCATGTGTGAGAAGTGCAAGGTGATCCGTCGATCGGGTCACGTGCGCGTCATATGCGAGAACCCGCGTCACAAGCAGCGTCAGGGCTAGGAGAGGAAAAGTATGGCCCGTATTGCCGGAGTAGACATCCCTCGCGAGAAGCGAACGGTGATCTCGCTCACGTACATCTTTGGAGTTGGTCCAACTATCGCCGAGCAGATCTGTGCTGCCACGGGCGTCGACGAGTCGACGCGCGTGAAGGACCTCAGCGAAGCCGACGTCAACAAGTTGCGCGCCTACATCGACCAAAACGTCACCGTCGAAGGTGACCTTCGTCGCGACGTTGCCCAAGACATCAAGCGCAAGATGGAGATCAATTGCCTCCAGGGCATCCGACACCGCAAGGGTCTGCCCGTTCGTGGTCAGCGCACCCGCACTAACGCTCGTACCCGTAAGGGACCCAAGCGCACAGTCGCCGGCAAGAAGAAGGTAACGAAGTAATGGCTAAGCCAACCACGGTCCGCAAGGGACGTCGCAAGGAACGCAAGAACGTCGCCTTTGGTGTCGCGCACATCAAGTCTTCGTTCAACAACACCATCGTGTCGATCACCGATCCCGAGGGCAACGTCTTGTCGTGGGCCTCATCGGGACAAGTCGGTTTCAAGGGATCGCGAAAGTCCACGCCCTACGCCGCACAACTCGCCGCGGAGAAGTGCGCGCGTGCCGCGATGGAACACGGCGTGAAGAAGGTCGACGTGCTCGTGCGCGGTCCGGGTTCGGGTCGCGAGACCGCGATCCGTTCTATTGCCGCTGCCGGGATTGAAGTCGTGGCGATCAAGGACGTCACGCCGTTGCCGCACAATGGATGTCGTCCCAAGAAGCGTCGTAGGGGTTAAGGATCATGGCTCGATACACCGGACCCGTTTGTCGCCTCTGTCGTCGTGAACGAACCAAGTTGTACCTGAAGGGCGAGCGATGCTTCACCTTGAAGTGCCCCGTCGCCGAGAACTCGGACCGCCAGACGCGCGCGTTCCCTCCGGGCATGCACGGTCGTGACCGTCAGCGTCAGGGCTCGGAGTACCTGACCCAGTTGCGTGAGAAGCAAAAAGCGCGCCGTATCTATGGACTCTTGGAGAAGCAGTTTCGCAATCTTTACGAAGAAGCGAGTCGCCGTCCGGGAATGACCGGTACCAATCTTCTTCAGTTCCTTGAGTGTCGACTCGACAACGTCGCCTACCGTGCCGGTTGGGGTGCCAGCCGCGCTCAGGCTCGCCAATTGGTTCGCCACGGACACGTGACCGTCAACGGCAAACGCGTGACGATTCCTTCGTACCGGGTACGCCCCGGTGAGGTCGTGGCCTTAAAAGCCGGGACGCAAAACAACTTCAACGTCAAGCGCAACCTGGACGTCTTGGACCTGCGCGGTACCGGGCTGGCTCGAAACGAGCGACAACGGCTTTGGTGTCACGGTGCGTGTCGTGCCCCAGCGTGAACAGATCGATGAATCAATCCAAGAGCAGCTCATTGTCGAGCTGTACTCGAAGTAATCCCACACAGCAACGTTCTTAAGGAGTCCCCATGTTGATTATCCAACGACCAACTATCGAAGCCATCGGCGACGAGATCAACAACCGCCAGTCCTTTGGCATTGGTCCACTCGACCCCGGTTTTGGTCACACGCTCGGTAACTCGCTGCGACGAACCCTGCTATCATCAATCCCCGGTGCCGCGGCGACGCGCGTGAAGTTCGATGCCGTGTTGCACGAGTTCGGTGTGATCGAAGGCGTGAAGGAAGACGTCCAGGACATCTGCTTGAACCTGAAGGATCTCTTGCTCGTCGTTCACTCGGACGAGCCCGTGACCCTTCGACTCGACAAGCGCAGCGAGGGACCGGTGACCGCGGCGGACCTCTCCAAGACCGCCGACGTTGAGATTTTGAACCCCGACCTGCACCTCGCCTACTTCACCAACTCCAAGAGTGCGCTCACCTTTGAATTGACGGTCGAGCGGGGTAAGGGTTACGTGGGCGCCGAGGGCAACAAGGGTTCTTCTACGATCGGCGTGATTCCCCTGGACGCGATCTTTACTCCGGTGCGTCGTGTCAGTTTTGAGATCGAGCCCGTTCGTGTCGAGCAGTCCAAGGACTTCGACCGCCTGGTGATCGACATCGAGACCGATGGTTCGATTAGTCCTCGCGAAGCGCTCGCCTCAGCGGGTAAGACCCTCGGCTCACTCGTCGAACTCATCGGGAGCTTTGATGAGGAAGCGCCGTCGCTCGAACTCGGCGACGTTGGCACGGCTCAAGCGGCAGCGTCCGAACTCGACATCCGTATCGAAGAGCTGGGCCTTACCGAGCGTTCACGAAACTGCCTGAAGCGTGCGGGCATCAACACGATTGCCCAACTCGTCAACGCCACCGAGCGTGACCTCACCTCGATCACCAACTTCGGCGCGACCTCGCTGAAGGACGTCACTGACCGCCTCGACGAGCGTGGTCTCTCGCTTCGAGTAGAGGACTAAGTATGCGCGGAACTCCGACCAAGGGAAAGCGCTTCGGCGGCGACAGCGCGCACCAAAAGGCGTTGATGGGAAACCTCGTCGCCTCGATGATTGCGGCCGAATCCATTGTCACCACGGAAGCCAAGGCGAAGGCGCTGCGACCCATTGTTGAAAAAGTGGTCACCGCGGCGAAGAACTCGCCCGAGGGCTCAGTGCACGCGCAGCGTCGTGTCGTTGCGTTCATTCGTGATAAGGACATGACCCACAAGCTGTTCACCGAGATCGCGCCGCGCTACAGCGACCGTCCGGGTGGCTACACCCGCATCTTGAAGCTTGGACCGCGTCAGGGTGACAACGCCCCGATGGCGCGCATTGAGTTCGTCTGATTCAACTGTCGCCACCACCCAACGGTGGCGACTTGACATTGCCTACGATGGCGCCGCCTTTAGTGGGTTCGCCTACCAGCCCGAGTTCACGACGGTCGTTGGCTTGTTACGCGAAACCTTCGCGAGCACGCTGCATCTGAGTGAACAGCCCCTCATTGTCGGAGCTGGTCGCACCGACGCGGGCGTGCACGCCTTTGCCCAGGTGATTCACGTCGACCTGCCAACGACGCTCTTCGCGAAGAATCGAGGTTGCCGGATCCCGATCGTCTGGCGCTATCGCTCAACAAGCAACTTCGTGGTCGGCTCAGGGTGCTTCGAGCGTTGCCGGTTTCCGACGAATTTCACGCGCGCTTTTCGGCGACGTGGCGCGAATACCGCTACCTCGTTCTCGAGACCATCCCGCCGGCACTCGAACTCACCAACGCGTGGTCCTGGGGTGTCGAGGGCGCTCGACCTTGCGGCGATGAACCGGGCAACGAGCGACATCCTTGGAACCCACGACTTTCGTGCGTTCTGTCGTCGCCCTACCAACAGCGACGCGGGTGAGCCCCTGACCCGACACGTCTACGAAGCTCGCTGGGAGCGAATTGAGGATTCCTGGTCAATGAGTCCGCAAAATGAGACGGTCGTACGCCTCGCGATTCGCGCCCAGTCGTTTTGTCACAACATGGTTCGCTGCCTGGTTTCGGCCATGGTCGCCGTGGGACAGGGGCGAATCGCCGAAAATACCCTAAAAGAACGCCTCGAGAGCCTTCGACGGGACCATTTGCCTGCTCCCGCGCCCGCGTCGGGTCTGTGCCTCGTGGGGGTTGGGTACCCTGAATTTGCTGGCGGGGCCTCAAGTTTTGTAAGGTAGAGAGTCCCTTAGGTCCGCTGGCCCGAAGATCGCTGAAGGAATATCTGTGCGTACCTACACCCCAAAGGTCAACGAGCTGACCCGTGACTGGCTCGTCATCGACGCCGAGGGCCTGGTGCTTGGTCGCGTCGCCACCGTGGCCGCGTCGCTCCTGCGCGGCAAACACCGAACCTTCTTCGCCCCCCACGTCGACACTGGTGACTACGTCATCATCATCAACGCCGACAAGGTCGTGGTCACCGCGAATAAGGCCGCTCAGAACTTCCACCACCACCACTCGGGTTATCCGGGCGGATTGCGTTCGGTTTCGTGGCAGAAGTTGATCGACACTGATCCCGAGAAGCTCGTCTACGAAGCCGTCAAGGGTATGGTGCCCAAGAACCGCTTGGGTCGCGCGCAGATGGGCAAGCTCTTCGTCTACCAGGGCAGTGAGCATCCCCACGCCGCCCAGCAACCTACGAAGTACGACACTTCGGCGATCCGCCGCGGTTAAGGAGAACAGTCCGTGCCAAGTCCGCTTACCCAAACCACCGGTCGCCGCAAAGAGGCCGTCGCTCGTGTTCGACTTCGTCCAGGTACTGGCACGATCACGATCAACTCGCGCGCCTTTGACAACTACTTCACGTCAGCAACGCACCGCCAGATGGTGATGGAGCCGTTGCGTCTTATCGACGCCCAACAGACCTACGACATCGACGCGACCATTGAAGGTGGCGGAGTTGCGGGACAGGCCGGCGCACTTCGACTCGGGATCTCTCGTTCGCTGCTCGAGATCGACGAGAACGTCCGACCGGCGCTGAAGAAGGCTGGACTACTCACGCGAGACTCTCGTAAGAAGGAGACCAAGAAGTACGGTCTCAAGAAGGCTCGTAAGGCTCCTCAGTACTCGAAGCGTTAATGGTCGTGCCCGTGCGCTTTGGCACGGACGGCATCCGCGGGCGAGCGTTCGACGAGATATCAATCGACCTCGCCTACCGGCTTGGCCGCGCGGTGTCCTCGGTGTTCGACGTGCCGGTCTTCGTGGATACGACACCCGCGAGAGTTCACCCACCCTCGCCCAGGCGGTGCTCGCGGGGCTCGTTGACGGCGGTGCGCGCGCGGTCAATCTTGGTTATTTCACGACTCCGGGCGTCGCGGTCATTGCTCAACAACGAGGTGGTGCTGGTGTGGTCGTCTCGGCGTCACACAATCTCTATTTCGACAATGGGCTAAAGGTGCTGGGCGTGGGCGGATCCAAACTCGACCACGCGACTGAAGAAGCGGTCACCGAGGCGCTGAACACCGCGACAGCGCCCGGGCAACAATCCTTTGGCGAGTTCCCCATCGACGTCAGCGCTGAACACGACTACGCACGCCATCTTCGCGCGTTGGTGCCTGGAGACATCTCGACGCTCAGCATTGTCATTGACTGCGCGAACGGCGCGGCAAGCCACGTGGCGCACGAACTTTTTGAAGGCACTGGTGCAACAATCACCACCATTCACGACGCTCCGAATGGTCGCAACATCAACGAGCGATGCGGCTCGACTGACGTCGCGGACCTCGTGGCGACGGTGCGTGCGCGCGGCGCCGATCTCGGGCTGGCTCTGGACGGTGATGCCGATCGATTGATCTGTGTTGACGAAAACGGCGCGGTGCGCGATGGTGACGACATGATGATTCTCTTGGCCAAGGACCGGCTCGAGCGAGGGACCTTGGGCGGAGGCCTCGTGGTGACCTCGATGAGTAACTTAGGGCTTCGACGAGCGTTGGGCTCGCTCGGTGTGGATATCGAAGAGACCGACGTCGGTGACCGAAACGTACTCATGGCGCTCGAAGAGAAGGAATGGCCCTTTGGCGGCGAGCAGTCGGGTCACTTGATTTTTCGTGACCTCAGCCCCACGGGTGACGGACTGCTCACTGGTCTGATCGTGAGCGATCTGGTGGTTCGTCGTGGCCCCTTGGGCGCTCAAGCCAGCGCTGCGTGGCAACGTGTTCCCCAAGTTCTGATCAACATCAGCCGCGAACGGTACGAGGACGCTCCGGTCCAGCAGATCTTCGAAGAACTGGTGCAACAGCACGGGCTCGAGCGCGCAGAGGTGCGCCTACTCATTCGACCTTCGGGTACCGAGCCCGTCGTTCGAGTCATGGTCGAGGCGCTAGACGCAAAATTTGTCGATGCGTTTTGTGAACGTGTGAACGCGCTCTTCTCGTGAAACGCGCCCGCTAAAGGCTTATTTAGGTCACGAGTAGGCTGGTCACCATGTGCGGCATCATCGGGGTCGTTGGATCCTCGGACACGCTCGAGACCCTGCTCGAAGGTCTGCAGCGCCTCGAATACCGTGGCTATGACTCGGCGGGCGTGGCGCTCGTGCGACAAGGCCAAACCTGGCGGGCGAGAACGGCGTCGGGCACCGAATCGGTAGCAGCGTTGCGCAACGAGTGCCGTCAGGCTCCCGCCGGCTTCCACTCGGGGATCGGCCACACTCGTTGGGCGACGCACGGGGCCCCCGAGGCAATGAACGCGCACCCGCACCTGGATTGTTCGGGAAATATCGCCATCATTCACAACGGCATCATCGAGAACCACACCGAAATCCAAGAGCAACTCGAGTCGCGAGGTCACGTCTTCACGTCGGTGACCGACTCCGAGGTGCTCGCTCACCTCATCGAAGAATCGCGCGCGAACGGCCTCGAACTCATCGAAGCGGTGCGCCAGAGTCTGCACACGGTGCGTGGAGCCTTTGCCCTCGCCGCGATGGACTGCAGCGAACCCGACGTCATCGTCGCCGCGCGGCGTATCTCGCCACTCGTCGTGGGTACCGCACCGGGCGTGACGTATTTGGCGAGTGACGTTCCGGCGATCCTTGATCGCGCGACGGCCTTCTACGCGGTGAACGACGACGAGATCGTTCGCCTAGGACCCGAGGGGTTTCGGGCCATCGACCTCGAGGGGTCTCCGGTGCGGCTTCGACAACTCCAGATTGATTGGGACCTCGAGACCGCCGAGAAGGGCGGCAACGACGATTTCATGTCCAAGGAGATCAACGAGCAACCCGACGCGATTCGTGCGACGTTGCTTGATCGGCGCCGACGTGATGGACGCATTGTCTTTGACGAGCTTCGCGTGAGCGACGACGAATTGCGCAACGTGAAACGCGTTGTCTTGGTGGCAGCGGGAACCTCACACCACGCCGCGCTGGTCGCCAAGTACGCCATCGAGCGATGGGCCCGAGTGAGCGTCGAGGTCGATATCTCGAGTGAGTACCGCTACCGCGATCCGATTGTCGAGATCGGCACGCTCGTGATTGGCGTCTCCCAGAGTGGCGAGACCATTGACACAATCCAGGCAACACGCGAAGCGCAGCGTCGAGGTGCACGAGTGGTGGCGGTGTCGAACATCGTCGATTCTTCGCTCGCTCGCGAGGCCGATGCGGTGATCTACACCCGTGCGGGGCTGGAGGTCTCGGTCGCTTCCACTAAGGCTTTCGTCGCACAGGTCGCGGCCCTGGAACTTCTCGCCTTGCGACTCGCCCAGTTGCGAAACACCCTGCCTCCAGAGGACATCGACGCGCTGTTTCTTGGGTTGAACGCGGTCAGCGCACAGGTCGCCACGGCGCTCGATCGCCGCGACGATGTGATGGACGTCGCCAAGCAGCTGCTCGGAAGTCACGACTTCTTCTTCTTGGGTCGCCACGTCGGATTCCCGACTGCGTTAGAAGGTGCCCTGAAACTGAAGGAGCTCACCTATCTTCACGCCGAGGGCTATCCCGCGGGTGAGTTGAAGCACGGACCCCTGGCGCTGATCGAGCCCGGGGTGGTGGTCGTGGCGGTGGCGACGGACTTGGCGATGCACGAGAAGATCTTGTCCAACCTCGCCGAAGTGAAGGCCCGAGGTGCGAGCGTGGTCGCGGTAGCAACCGATGACGACGAAGCGATCGCTGCGGTGGCTGATTTTGTCTTGCGAGTACCCGCCACCGAGCCGATGTTCACGCCAATGGTCGATGTCATCCCCCTGCAACTCTTCGCGTACTTCATGGCCCGCGGGCTCAATCGCAACGTCGATCGTCCCCGTAACCTCGCCAAGACCGTGACGGTCGAGTAGTGCCAACGACGAGCGTCGGGGTTGACGTCGTGGACGTTCCTCGATTCACCTCGGCGATTACTCGACACCCACGACTCGTGAACCGACTCTTCACCGATCAAGAACAACTCGATGCACGTTCGGCGCCCGAACGCCTCGCGGCACGCTTCGCCGCCAAAGAGGCCGTGCTGAAGACGCTGCACGTTGGTATCGGAGCCACGCCCTGGCACGCCATAGAGATTCATCGCTCGCGCGAAGGGGTACCAAGCGTGCACTTGCACGGTCGCGCCCTCGAACTCGCGACGAGTCGCGGTGTTCGCTCGATGCACCTGTCGATGTCGCACACCGCGCTGACCGCGATTGCCTTCGTGGTGGGTGACTCGTCCCAGCGCCCATGAACGCCAACGTCAACCACCGGCCCTCGTGGGCGGAGGTCTCCTTGGCGGCCATTGCGAACAATGTGGCCGCCATGAAAGCCGTCCTTGGCACTACACGGCTCATGGGTGTCGTGAAGGCCAATGGTTACGGGCACGGGATCGAACTGGCGGCACGCGTGATGGCTGAGGCGGGCGTCGACTGGTTTGGCGTCGCCACCGTTGACGAAGGAATTGAGTTGCGCGAATCAACGATCACCGCACCGATCTTGATTCTCGCCGAGGTTCCCGAGGAATCGCTGCGCGACGCGATCACGAGCAGTCTGACCCTGACTATTGGTTCGCTCGAAGGGGCGAGCGCCGCGATTGAAGCCGCGAGCAACGTGGGAGGAGTGCACGCCGTGCACCTAAAGGTCGACACCGGCATGCACCGCATGGGCGTGGATCCCAGTGATGTTTCGCGCGCGTTGGAGATCTTGGAGGCCTCAGCACATATTGACGTCGAGGGCATCTGGACCCATTGCAGCGTCGCCGACGGCTCGAGCGGTGATGATCGCGCCTTCACCCGGTCCCAGATCGAGCACTTCGACACGCTGGTGAGCGCACTCGGACCAAGGTGTCCGCGCGTTCGCCACGTTGCGAACTCAGCGGGTGCCCTTGGTTATCCGGGTTCTCGTTATGACCTCGCGCGCGTTGGTCTGGCGCTCTACGGGTATCTGCCCAGGGGTTGGTTGTCGGGGGAACTCGAACAGCGCGGTCTTCATCTCGAGCCCGTGCTGACCCTGCGCTCACAGGTAGTGGCGATTCGTCGAGTGAGCGAAGGGGAGCGTCCCAGTTACGGTCGACGCCGAGCGACGACGAGCGCGAGCACCATCGTGACCGTGCCCTTTGGTTACGCCGATGGATTCCCCCGCCGTTTCTTTGATGCGGGCGCCCAAGTGCTGATCAAGGGCCGTCGCTATCCCCTGGCGGGAGTCGTCACGATGGATCAACTGCTCATAGACGTTGGCGACGACAACGTGGCGATGGGGGACGAAGTCGTGCTCCTCGGTCGCCAAGGAAGCGAAGTTCTCAGTGCCGATGAGTGGGCGAGTTGGGGCGAGACAATCTCGTGGGAAGTTCTGTGTGGCATCGGAGCTCGAGTTCCGCGCCTGCTCGTGGATTGATGCGCGATCTCGACGAGCTCAGTACGTGCACGAGGTGTGCGCTGAGCCTGCATCGCCAACGCGTCGTGATAGGTGAAGGACCCGAACACGCGCCGCTCATGATCGTGGGTGAGGCACCGGGAAAGACCGAGGACGAGGGCGGCGCACCGTTCATTGGTCGAAGTGGTCGCCTGCTGTTCACCCTGGTGTTCGAAGAACTCGGGCGCACGCGCGAGCAGTGCTTCGTGACCAACGTGGTGAAATGTCGGCCACCGGCCAATCGAGCCCCGAAGCCGGTCGAGATCGCGGCGTGTCGAGGTTGGCTCGACGAGCAGCTCGTTCGTTGTGCGCCTCAGGTGGTGCTCGCCCTCGGCAACACCGCCGCCCGAGCGATCTTCGGTTTCGAGGAGGGCATTGGTCAGACCCATGGTCGCGTCACTGCGATCGGCCCGGCGCGGGGGTTGTCCACGTATCACCCCGCCGCTGCGCTGCGTGGCGGACCTAGCGTTGTGGACGTGATGAGGAGCGACCTGCGGATCGTTCGAGAATTGTTGGAGACGACGTGACCTACCAACGTGTCTGCGTTGATGACGCGCAGACCCAACTCGCGGGCGAGGACTTCGCTCGCGTGCTGCGCGCCGGGGACATCGTGCTGCTTTCAGGAACCCTCGGGGCGGGAAAGACCACCTTCGTCAAGGGTGTCGCCAGGGGACTCGGTGTCAAGGAACGAGTGACCAGTCCCACCTTCACGGTCGTTCGAGAACACGAGTGTCATAACGATGTGGGAATCGTCACGCTGCACCACGCCGATGTCTACCGAATCGAGAGTCTGGACGAAGTACTCGAACTCTCACTCGGCGAGCTCGTCGAAGAGCGAGCGGTCGCTCTCGTTGAATGGGGGGAGCTCGCCGCCTCGGTCTTTGGACGCGAAGTGCTATGCGTGCACGTGCACGTGGACGTCGATGACGACGACACCCGACACCTCGAGGTGGACGGATCGATGGACGAGCACCGCCGCGAACTCGTGGCTCGCTGGAGCGCCCGATGAACTTGCTCGCCATCGAGACCTCGACTCAGGCGTGCGCGATCGGCATCTCGCACGGCGCCAAAGAAGATATACGGGTGCTCGATCTTGAGCGTCGCCACACCGAGGTGCTCGCTGGGGGGATTCTCGAGGCGCTCAGTGAGAACGGACTGGTGGCGCGCGACCTCATTGGGTGGTCGTTGACGTCGGTCCAGGTTTGTACACGGGGCTGCGCGTGGGCGTCGCGAGCGCGATTGGGCTCAGCGAGGGACTGGGACGTCCGCTCGTCGCGGTGAGCTCACTCGAGCTGTTCGCCCACGGGGCGCTTCAAGCCGGGGTGTCGGGGACGTTGGTGTGCTGCGTGGACGGACGCCGCGGTGAGGTGTTCGTGCAGCGCTTTCACCTCGACGAGGGCGTCGTGTCGCACGCGACACCCGAGGTCGCCACCCCCCGAGACGTCGTCATCCAATGGGCGACTGACGGAGCGCCCGTCACGTTCACCGGCGACGGGGTCGCTCGATATTTCAGGGATTTCAACGCGGTGCCCAATGGTGAGGTCTTCGAGCAGACCATTCCCCCGGTCGAACAGGCACTTCGTCTCGGCGCGACTCGTGAGCCGAGTCAGCGCGTCGTGCCGCTTTATCTGCGCGAGGCCGACGCCGTCGCGAACTTCTCGACACGCGAACGCCCCACGTGAGCACCTGGGCAATCCGACTCGCCGAGCGACGAGACGTCAATGAGTTGCTCGTCATTGAGAACACACAGTTTCCCGAACCATGGACGAAGAACATGCTGCTCGAAGAGATCACGAACGTCGCCACTCGTCGCTACACCGTCGCGACCTTCGAGGGGCGGATTATCGGGTACCTCGGGGTGATGTTCGTGATGGACGAGTTGCACGTCAACACGCTCGGCACCCTGGCGGACTTCGAAGGACGAGGTGTCGCCACTTCGCTGATGGATGAGGCGTGGCTTGACGCGAAGCGTCGCGGCATCACGCGCGCCACCCTTGAAGTCGCCGCCTCGAACACGCGGGCGCAACGTCTCTACTATTCATACGGCTTCAAGCCCGTGGGAGTGCGAAAGAACTACTACGAACGCACGCACGAAGACGCCCTGGTCCTTTGGGCTGATCTCGTTGACGAGTCCGAGACCAAGCGTCCTACGCTGGATTCATGAAGGTCCTCGGCATCGAGACGAGTTGTGACGAGACCGCGGCCGCGGTCGTGGACGATACCTTGCACGTCGACTCCTCGGTGGTCGAGTCCTCCATTGACCAGCACCGTGCCTTTGGTGGTGTGGTCCCCGAACTCGCGGGCCGGGCCCACGTGACGACCATTGGGCCGGTTGTTCGCGCGGCGCTCGAGGGCGCGCGGCTCGACCCTACGGCGCCCGCCATCGACGCCATTGCCGTCACCAGCGGCCCCGGACTCGTTGGTTCGCTCCTCGTTGGCCTCTCGGCCGCCAAGGCCTACGCCATTGCCTGGGACGTGCCGTTCGTCGGGGTCAATCACCTCGAGGGCCACCTTTTCGCGCCTCTGCTCGAACAACGTGGTCTCCAATGGCCGCTTCTCACGCTGCTCGTGTCGGGCGGGCACAGTCTTATTGTCTTGCAAGCCGGACCCGGCGAACACGTGGTCTTGGGGGAGACCATTGACGACGCCGCGGGTGAGGCCTACGACAAAGTCGCACGTTGGCTTGGTCTCGGTTATCCCGGTGGACCCGAGATCGACCGCCTCGCCCAGCAAGGGGATGCTTCGAAACTGCGTCTACCGGTCTCGAGCATCGGTGACGATTTCGACCTCTCGTTCTCGGGACTGAAAACCGCCGTCGTTCGCGCCACGCAGAAGGATTCACAACTCGAGCTCGCCGACGTCGCGGCCTCGTTCCAAGCCGCGGTGGGTGAGCAGTTATTGGCGAAACTTCGCCACGCGATGCAGCGCCATGACGTGCGCGGCGTCGCACTCGCTGGTGGTGTGGCGGCGAACTCGCATCTACGCGTGCTAGTGCGCGAGCTCGCCAACGAGTTTGGCGTCGTGGCCCATCTTCCGTCGATGGCGATGTGCACCGACAACGCCGCGATGATCGCGGCCGCGGGGTTGTACCGCTTCACCCACGACGGAGCCAGTGCGATGTCGTTACCGGCTCGGGTGAATTGGCAGTTGGCTGAGGTCTCGTGAGCGAGCGATGGACGCCACTGAACGTTGAGGACTGTGAGGCGGATCCCTTCGCGCAATTTGAGCGGTGGTTCCACGAGGCGAAGGACGTGATGCGCGAACGAGAAGCGATCGTGCTCGTCACCGCGAGCAACGACGCGCATCCGAGTGCGCGTATGGTGCTGCTTCGACATCGCGACGCCGAGTCCTTCGGGTGGTATTCGAACTACGAGTCGAGGAAGGGCCACGAACTCGACGAGAATCCCAACGCGGCGCTGCTCTGGTACTGCGAGCCCCTGGGACGCCAGGTGCGCGTTGAGGGAAACGTCGAGCCAATGAGCGAATCTGAGTCCGATGACTACTTCGCTGCTCGCCCGAGGGGCCACCAGATCGGAGCGCACGCGAGTCACCAGAGCGCCCTCCTCGTGAACCGCGCCGAACTCGAAGATGCGGTTCGACAAGTCGAAGCCCGATTCGAGGGGCGCGACGTGCCCCGACCCCCGTACTGGGGCGGTTACCGTCTGAGGCCTCATTTCTTTGAGTTCTGGCAGCATCGTGAGGACCGGCTCCACGACCGGGTCTTTTACCGGCTCGAATCGGGCCACTGGCGACGCGAGCGCCACGCTCCCTAAGGCACCGTTGGCACTCGTCCACTCGGGCTGCTAAATTGGCAGTCACAGGTTTCGAGTGCTAATTGCGCAGGAGGCAACAAAAAATGAAGCTACACCCACTAGAAGACCGCATCGTGGTCCGTCCCAACAGCGCTGAGGCGACCACCGCCTCGGGTCTGGTTATTCCCGACACCGCGAAGGAGAAGCCCCAGCAGGGTGAAGTCCTTGCGACGGGTCCGGGTCGTCGCACCGAGAGCACGGGCGACGTGATCCCTACCGGCGTCAATGTCGGTGACACGGTCGTCTACTCCAAGTACGGCGGTACCGAGATCACGGTCGACGGCGAGGATCTCTTGATTCTCTCCAGTCGTGACGTACTCGCCACGATCTCGAAGTAGGTCGCGATGTCCAAGTTACTGAAATTTGACGAAGAGGCCCGACGCGGTCTCGAAGCGGGCGTGGACAAGTTGGCCGACGCGGTGAAGGTGACCCTGGGACCCAAGGGTCGTAACGTCGTGATTGGCAAGAAGTTCGGTGCACCCACCATCACCAATGACGGCGTATCCATTGCGCGCGAGATTGAACTCGAGGATCCCTTCGAGAACATGGGCGCGCAGTTGGTGAAAGAAGTCGCCACCAAGACCAACGACGTCGCGGGTGACGGCACTACCACCGCGACGGTGCTCGCCCAAGCGTTGATCAAAGAAGGTCTGCGTAACGTCGCTGCCGGTGCGAACCCTTCGGGTCTGAAGCGCGGCATCGAAAAGGCCGTGCAGACAGCGGTGGACTCGATTCACAAGCAGAGCCAGCC
This sequence comes from uncultured Acidimicrobiaceae bacterium, assembly GCA_963834545.1. Classification (GTDB taxonomy): domain Bacteria; phylum Actinomycetota; class Acidimicrobiia; order Acidimicrobiales; family RAAP-2; genus RAAP-2. The sequence goes on from CAWICL010000032.1 coordinate 50,475, forward strand.
GGTGAACGACAAGAGCCAGATCGCCCAAGTCGCGACTATCTCGGCTGCGGACGCGTCGATTGGCGAAGTCATTGCCGACGCCATTGACAAGGTTGGCAAGGACGGCACGGTAACGGTCGAGGAATCCAATACCTTTGGCATCGAACTCGAACTCACCGAAGGTATGCAGTTTGACAAGGGTTACCTCTCGCCGTATTTCGTGACCGACCCCGAACGACAAGAAGCGGTCTTGGAAGACGCCTACATTCTCTTCACCAGCGGCAAGATTTCGGCCGTGCACGACCTCGTGCCCGTGCTCGAAAAAGTGATGCAATCGGGTCGCGCCCTTTTGATCATCGCCGAGGACGTCGACGGCGAGGCTCTCGCCACGCTCGTGGTGAATAAGATCCGTGGGACCTTCACGTCGGTTGCCGTGAAGGCGCCCGGATTTGGAGAACGTCGCAAGGCCATGCTCCAAGACATGGCGATTCTCACCGGAGCCACGGTGATCTCTGAAGAGATCGGCCTCAAACTCGAGAGCGCCACGGTCGACCTATTGGGTCGCGCGCGACGCGTCGTCGTCACCAAGGACGCGACGACGATTGTCGATGGTGCGGGTTCTGCCGCCGACCTCGCTGGTCGTGTCGCACAGATCAAGCGAGAGATCGAGGACACTGATTCGGACTGGGACCGCGAGAAGCTCCAAGAGCGTCTCGCCAAGCTCGCCGGCGGAGTTGCGGTCGTGAAGGTCGGCGCCGCCACCGAAGTGGAGCTCAAGGAGAAGAAGCACCGCATCGAGGACGCCTTGAGCGCGACACGCGCCGCCATCGACGAGGGAATCGTCGCGGGCGGAGGTACTGCGCTCGTACGTGCTCGAGTCGAAGTCGAGAAGCTCGTGACCACGCTCAGTGGTGACGAGGCCACGGGTGCGCGAATCGTGGCGAACTCACTTGATTCACCACTTCGCCACATCGCTTCGAACGCTGGTTTTGAAGGAGCGGTCAAGGTGCGCGAAGTTGCTGACGCGAAGGGATCGATTGGTCTCAACGCAACCACGGGAGAGTTGGTCGACCTCGTGAAAGCCGGGGTCATCGATCCGGCCAAGGTCACCCGATCGGCATTGCAGAACGCGGCGTCCATCGCGGCCTTGCTGCTCACGACTGAAGCGATCGTTGCCGATAAGCCAGAACCAGCCGGGCCTCCGATGGGAGACGGCGGCATGGGCGGCATGGGCGGCATGATGTAGTTCGAAGTTGTTTGCAGATTGGCCGGGCCTCGTTGGCCCGGCCTTTTTGCATTGACAAGCGAAGCGGGGACAGGTCAAGAGTTCACGGCGCGGCTTTTGAGCAATCGATGGACACCGGCTTTGCGAGGGTCGCACCCCATGCCCTATCTCGCCTCGCCGCAACGAGAGGTATGTTGGAGTTGCAGGACGAATGTATTGAAGGAGCGCTATGAGTCATACAACGACCAGAAGCATTCATTGGCCATACTGGTCAGACTCCACGTGGCGGACGTATCGAATAATCCAATTGTGCACCGCGCTCAGTACGATCGTCATCCTCGTGGCGTACTTGGCTGGCGCATCGGCGTTGCTCTATCCGCTCGCCGCAGTGGTGATCCTTAACGTTGTCGCAGCAACGTTTCTTCTTGCCCGGACGCTCTGGATGAGATTTTATTTGCATCAACCTTTTGACAAGAGGTCGTGACACTCGTTCGGTTCGCGTGACGGTTCATGTGTGACACCATCGTCAGCGTTGGCGATCAACGGGTGCTCTTTGCGAAGAACAGTGACCGCGACGCTAATGAATCACAAATCCTCGAATGGTTCCCGGCGCAACGATTCATCGATCAAGTTCCACTTCGCTGCACGTGGATTGAGATTCCACAAGTGGCGACAACTCACGCGGTCATGATCTCACGGCCGTGGTGGATGTGGGGAGCCGAGATGGGGGCCAATGAACACGGCGTCATCATTGGAAATGAAGCGGTCTTTACCAAGGAGCCACTGGGCGATCCGGCCTTGACCGGAATGGACCTTCTTCGTCTAGCCCTCGAACGCTCGACCAACGCCTCCGACGCCGTTGGCGTGATCATTGACTTGCTGGAACGTCACGGACAAGGTGGACCCTGTAGTCACGAGCGACCAGAGTTTTCCTATCACAACAGTTTCATGGTCGCGGACCGGGAGGGAGCGATCGTTTTGGAGACGGCGGGTACGAAGTGGGCCACCGAAATCGTGCGCTCGGGCGTGCGAAGCATCTCGAACGGACTGACGATTCCTGGTTTCGCTGAACGGTACTCGAGACCACTGCGCTCGAGGGTGGCGGGGTGTGAGATCCGACGAGCCCGAACTGAAAGAAGCGCCAAGGGCCCACTCGGACCCCAGACGATGATGGCCGCGCTACGTGATCATGGTGAGCGTGGGGTGCCCCGATGGTCACGAATCAACGGGACGCTACATGCGCCGTGCGTGCACGCGGGAGGGACCTTCGCCTCAAGTCAGACAACGGCCTCGCTCATTGGCGACCTCAGCGACAATCCCTTGTTCTGGGCGACCGCGAGTGCAGCGCCGTGCACGTCGATCTTCAAACCCGTCCGCGTGAACGAACCCATCGATTTTGCGTCGGTGCCAACGAATCACTTCGATGCGAACTCGTACTGGTGGCGCCACGAACAACTGCATCGCCGGATGATGCGCGACTACGAAGGTCTATGCGAACCTTGGCAAGAATCACGTGATGTCCTCGAGAACGCTTGGATTAAGGATCCACCGTCCTCGGTGCAGGCGTTTGCCATAGGTGACGACATGGAACGTGCTTGGCTCGCGTCGCACACGAATTTGCACGTCGATAAGCGCCCGGCATGGGTTCGTCGCACGTGGCGAGAACTCGACCGCGCGGCGGGCATGCCCGTTGGAGAAAACTAATTCATTGACGTCGCCAGACGAGCGAGCCAATAGATCAGCGATCGTGCCTGGGCTTCAGCCCTTCTTCTTTTCGTAGGGCGGGATATCGGGATGGTGCTTGATGATGTGATCGAGCTTGGCGTGAAGTTCGGCGGTGCCTTCGTCAAAGTGGCGCTTGAAGAATCGTTCGATCCCTCGGCGCAGGGGTGGATAGAAGATTGATGTTGCGATAGCGGCAAGGATGACCCAAATCAGCGTCGCGACGACGTCGCCGGGTATGCCTCCTGATCCCCCCGCCGGCCAGACCCAACGGTCGAAGAAGTTCGCGGCGATCATCACGAGTCCTTGGCGAGGTGTTCGTGCATCTCGGGATGGCGGACCTTGTGCTGAGCCTTCAGAGCCTCGTGTTCGTGATCGTTGGTGTGCTTGTGGCACGTTTCGTAGTGTGTTCCCTCGACCCGACCGAGACCGCCCTTCAACGCGGGTCGCCAGCAACTCTGACACTTGTGGCGTCGATACAACGTGTAGAGACTCAGAAAAATTGCGCCCTCGGTGAAGTCAGCGCCAAATCCGCTCCAAAACGCGTACCACTTGCCCGACTCGTTGGCGGTTCCCGTCACTTGCAAGAACCAGTGCCAGATGGCGATCACGATGCTCCCTCGACCCGCTGAAGTATTTTTGGTACAGGGTTGATTGTAAGGCCACGAGTGCCGTGCGCACGGTATTCGACTCGAGAGAAATGGCGAGGTACGTCGTCACCTCGCGAGATTTAGACGACACCCAAGATCCGCCGTGCAACAGTAAATCGGGTTCTCGGGTTCCCCCACTACTTCTCGAGAACAGCAACGTAGGGTTCGCTCAAACCCTCACCGAACACTCGCGTCATACGCCATCCCGTTCCGCGAAGTATGTCACGCATTTCAGCACGCGTGACGTAGAGCCAGTCGAACCACGAGCCCACCAAGTCTTCGTAACGAAAACGAAATCGCCCTTGGCCCGAGGCTCGTCCCAAGAGTTTGTTTTGAAAGTAATACGCGCGATTGAACCCTGGTGCGCCGCCACAGTAGGGGTTCGTACTCTCGAGGAACACGCGCGCGGTCGGCTTCGTTGATGCCGCTAAGGACCGTAGGACCTGTTGGGCATGCTGCGGTGTTCCAAAGATCCCGAAGTTGTTCCCAAAAAAGACGAGTGCGTCGACGTCGCCGATTCGGGTGCTCGCTTCTTCAATTGACTGGGACCACACCTTCTTCACGCCGCGCAGTTTGCAAGCCTTCGCGGCTAGTGGTGAAGTGTCTAATCCAACGACGTCTAGACCGCGACGTTGGAGATCGAGTGAAACTCTGCCGGCGCCGCATCCCACGTCCAGCACCCGACCTTTCATGAGACGCACGGCCAACCGCTCAGCTTCGGGCCATTCGTTGCTGCCCGAGAGGTAGACCTCGGGACCGGCACCGAACTGGCAAAATCCGTCATCGCGCTCGAGGACTTCAATCGTCGTCGCGCCGCGCGACCACTCAAGAAGCGCGTGACCGAAGACGTCGGGGTGGTTCATCGTTCGGGATGAAGGAAGGATACGCGCACTGGTTCACCTTTGACGACGACCCCGCACGATTCCAGCGATCGAAGGACTCGAGTGGGCCGAAACGTCCAAAACACGATCCAGTCCTCAGGTGTCTCGCCGCGAAATCGAACACCACGTGATCCCATGCAGGCAATGAGGTCCGCTGCAGCGATGGTGTCAAAACGCGCCTCCCAGGTCGGCACAATCCTTCCCAAGAGCCCAGTGCTTGGCCCGACTCGCACGCCGTGCTCGAAGATGCTCATGCGAGCGAGGGGCCAGGTGTCATTAACGCCCGAGAAGAATGATCCGTAACGCATACCACCGAGAAAATGTTCCTTGGCCGAATGATCTGCGCCGAAGTCGGCGACCAACTTGTCAGGTCGAAGAACACCCACCGCCGTTGTCTCCCTCGCTGTTGTCGGAGAGTTAAGCGTATCGGGAAAGACGCCTGCATCAGAGCGCTTGGCCAGCCTTCATCGTCGGTGACGTGAAGTCCGGCAAGCTCTTGAAGCGGTGGGAGTCGGACCCTCTAGGAACGGTGCGCGAGTTTCGCGGCGTGACGGACGTGGCTCTCTTTCCACATGTAGGCGCCAAGCGAGACCAGGAGGGTCGATACGGCGGCGATAACGAATGATCCCACGATGTCAAGGGGATGGTGGATGTGTGCGGCGACCCGAGCCCAACCAATCAAGACCGCGATAACGAGCAACGCCGTTCCCGTTCGCTTGGAGAATCTGAGAACCGTGAAGCCGAGAAACGAGGCCAAAAGTGCGTGGTCCGAGGGGAAGCCGTTGTCGGCCGCGTGGGCAATGAGTGGCGTGACGTGCTCGGTGACGAAGGGCCTCGTGTCGTAATAGAGGTGTCCCGCGATGACTGCGAGGACTTCGGCGAGGAGTCCGCCAATGATGAGACGAAGGCCGAGGTCGAGTTTTTCCTTCATCGAGAGTCGTAGCCAGAACAGACCAGTGACCAGAATGCTGAAAAATATAAAGTACTTGCCGACAAAGATGATTGTTGAATGCATCTGAGAATTCTAGAGACGTGAAGCGGGTTGCGAGTTCACGTCTGTGGTGGCGTCAAGAATGGAGTCGTCGAAACTTCGACCTAAACCGAGCCGCGAAGTCAGCAAACTACTCGTTCGCCTCAACCGCGACGTGGGGAACGACACGATCAAGCCACTTGGGCATCCACCAGTTTGCTTTACCGAAAAAGTGCATGAGCGACGGTACGAGCACGGTTCGCAGGATGAAGGCGTCCATGAGAACAGCTCCGCCTAGTCCGATGCCGAATTCGGCGATGATGCGTTCACCCCCAACGGCGAACGAGAAGAACACGCACACCATGATCAGAGCGGCGGCAGTGATGACACGTCCGGTGTTCGCTTGTCCGTGGACGATGGACTTCTCGTTGTCGCCGGTGTTGACCCATTCCTCGTGCATACGAGAGACCAGGAAGACCTGGTAGTCCATCGAGAGTCCAAAGAGGATCGCGATCATCACGATAGGCAGATAGGACTCAATTGGTCCAGAACCTGAACCTATGAGCGAACTGCCCCAGCCCCACTGAAACACCGCCACGACGAGCCCGAATGATGCCCCAACCGCGAGCAGATTCATTAACGCGGCGGTCAGGGGAATGAGGATGCTTCGAAAGGCCACCATCAACAAGAGACATCCCAGAATCACGATGATCGCTACGAAGAGAGGGATCTTGCTGTCGAGAACGCTTGAAAAGTCGTTCGAGAGCGCGGTCTCACCACCCACGAAGATTGCGGTATGCGAAGTGGCGGTGGCATCAGGAATATAGCGATCGCGCAAACTCGTTATCAGGTCCGAGGTCTTGATGTCTTGGGGGCTCGTCTTGGGCACGACGGTGATCAGCCCGACGGTGCCTTGTGGATTGATCTTCAACGGCGTTACGAAAATGATGTCGGGCTTACCCGTCAGTGACGCGTCCAGATTCTCCATGGACGTCCTGTCCGCGCTGTTGTGGATCGCTCCCACCACAGTGAGTGGGCCGTTGAAGCCAGGACCGAAACCCTTGGCGAGCAGGTCATAGGCCATGCGCGTGGTCGAACCCGAAGGGTCCGAACCCTGGTCCGAGATCCCCAAGTGCAGTGCGAAAATCGGCAGACCAAGCGTCACGATCACGAGGACCGCAACCACCGAAAGCGTGCGAGGTCGCTTGGCCACGAAATTGGCCCATCGTTGCCATCCCCCCGCAATGACCGCTGGCTCGGGTCCTTCAGCGGCGAGCTTCTTGCGTTCGCGACGGCTCAGTACGTGATGCTTTTGGAACGCGAGGAGGGCGGGTAATAAGGTGAGAGCGGCGAGCATCGTAATGAAGACCGTCAACGCCGCGGCGACGCCGAGTCCATCGAGGAAAGAGAAACCGAGCAACAACATGCCGAGCAGTGCAATGCACACCGTGAAGCCCGCGAACATCACTGCACGACCTGAAGTATTGACCGAGGTCACGATGGCGTCTTCGACGCTCATACCCTGACGCAAGTTCTGTCTACTTCTGGTGACAATAAATAAGGCGTAGTCAATACCAACGCCCAGTCCAATCAAGGATCCGAGAATTGGTGCGAACTGAGCAATCGCGAGTCCGTGGCTCAAGAGCGTGGTCGCCGCCGAAGCGATGCCAATGGCGAATAGAGCCACGCCCAGTGGCAGAACCATTGCCCAGAGCGACCCAAAGGCGAGGAAGAGCACGATCGCCGTGGCGATTAAGCCCAGTCCCTCGCCGGGACTGCCCGCAGGGGTGTCGAGCTGTCCGAACGCGTTGCCACCGAATTCGACTTCGAGGCTCGACGAGCGAATCGTCTCACCTGTGTTCTGGACCGCTCGAATCTGGGACTTCTGGAGTTTGTTGGCCTGCTTCGTGAAGTCAACCACGGCGTAGGCGATCTTTCCGCCAAAGGGACTGAGTTGGAGTGCGCCGGGACAACTCGCACTCGAGGTCGAGGAACAAAATGGCGACACGACGCTGCCGACGTTCTTCAGTTTGGCGACCTTGGACAACATGGCGTTGATCGTCGTCTCGTGACTGGTGAGCGTTCCCTTGGTTACGGCGAAAACGATCTCGTCGGAGTCGCCGGACTTTGACTTAAAACCCTGCTGGAGGAGTTTGAGGGCGTGCGTTGAGTTCGTTCCGGGCAAGCTGAACGAGTTCGAGTACTGGGAACCAAGAGAGTACGAGACGATGTTGATGCCGATGAAGAGGGCGATCCATGCGACCAGCACGAGCCAGCGGCGTCGAACGCTCAAACGAGCGAGGGCTTTCATAAGGGTGGCTCCGATACGTTGAATGTGGGGGGCGGTAAAATCTCGTATGCGCGTGAATCGCGTTTCCACAATAGGGGAGAATGAATGGCACGCAATCCAGCGTGGCCCGAGCGTTTTGCGGATCATGAGTATCCCCAGAAAATCCCCGATCCCGACGAGATCCTTCCGGGTGCGCCGGCACCTTGGTCACAACTGCCCGAGACAAATCTTCGAGGTTTCACCCTCTCCATGGTCTTGGACGCTTTGGAAAGGGCCGGACGAAGCCTCGCGACCTCGACGTTTCCCAGCGCACCAAGCGAACTAGCCCAGGTTCACGACGCCATCGCGAACGACGTCACGGGGGTCTCCGCGGTGCTCGTCGCCCTGTTCGAAGACCATGGTGAGACCCACGTGGTGCTCACCCGCCGAGCTCGAACTCTACGCAGCCACCGTGGCGAAGTCGCGTTTCCCGGCGGACGAAGCGAGGAGAACGAAACGCCGGTCCAGACTGCGCTTCGCGAAGCGAGCGAAGAGGTGGGTATCAATCCTGTCGAGGTGACTGTTGTTGGATGGTTGTCTCCCATCGTCACGTTCGCCTCTGGTTCGGCGATCTGGCCCGTCGTTGGTGTTTTGAAGAATCCCCCGGCGATGGTCGTGAACCCCAGCGAAGTGGAGCGGGCCTTTAGCGTGGCGTTGCGAGACCTCGTCGCTGCGGGGAACTTCCTTGAGGAGCGGTGGCGTCGATCGACGCCACGACCGGGCGCGGACTCAGACGGATTCTTCCCGTTGTATTTCTTTCGAGTCCCCGACGACGTGATCTGGGGAGCGACGGCTCGCGTGCTCACTGAACTGCTCTGTGCGGTCACGTCAGTCCCGTGGCCCGACGCAAACCGGGTCTGGGCCTAGATGCGTCCAGTAGATTGGACGTAAAGCACCTTCGATTTCGAGGTCGCATTTTCTTAGGCGGAGGTCAAGATGGCAGAAGTAGAGATCGGGATTTACAAGACGGCTCGTCAGGCCTACGGTTTTGACGACATCGCGATTGTGCCGTCGCGCAGAACGAGAGACCCCGAGGACGTTGACATCTCGTGGCAGATCGACGCCTACAAGTTCGAATTACCGGTTCTTGGTTCAGCGATGGACGGTGCGATGTCTCCCGCGACCGCGAGCGAATTAGGTCGATTGGGAGGACTGGGCGTTCTCAATCTCGAGGGGTTGTGGACGCGCTACGAAGATCCAATGCCGCTCTTCGAGGAGATCCGTGAACTCGATGATGACAAGGCAACGGCGCGCATGCAACAGATGTACCTCGAGCCGATCAAGCTTGAACTCGTCGCCGAGAGAATCAAGGAAATGAAAAAGGCGGGCATCACAACATCTGCTTCGGTTACCCCCGCGCGCACTGAGTGGATGGCGCGGACAATTCTCGATGCGGGTCTTGACATCTTGGTCATTCAAGGAACTGTGGTGTCAGCCGAACATGTTTCGAAGACCGTTGAACCGTTGAACCTGAAGAAGTTCATCCGCGAGTTCGAACTTCCAATCATCGTTGGTGGTTGTGCGAGTTACCAAGCGGCCTTGCACTTGATGCGAACCGGTGCCGCGGGCGTGCTCGTGGGTGTCGGTCCCGGCAATGCCTGCACCTCACGCGCGGTATTGGGAATCGGTGTTCCCCAGGCCACGGCGATCGCCGACGTTGCTGGTGCTCGGATGCGTCACCTCGACGAGACGGGGGTCTACGTGCACGTCATCGCTGACGGCGGCATGAGTAAGGGTGGCGATATTGCGAAAGCCTTCGCCTGTGGTGCCGACGCGGTCATGATCGGCTCACCTCTGACGAGCGCGGTCGAGGCCCCGGCTCGAGGGTTTCATTGGGGCATGGCGACGTTCCACCCCACGCTGCCACGAGGGACCCGCGTGAGGACACAAGTTCGTGGAACTCTCAAGGAGGTCCTCCTCGGACCCGCTCACGAGAACGATGGTCGACTCAATCTCTTCGGCGCCCTACGCACGTCAATGGCAACGTGCGGCTACGAGACGCTGAAAGAATTCCAAAAGGCCGAGATCATGCTCGCCCCCTCACTTCAGACCGAAGGCAAGCAACTGCAGCGCTCCCAGGGCGTGGGCATGGGACATTGACCGCGAACGTTCTCGTCGTTGATTTTGGCGCTCAATACGCCCAACTGATTGCGAGGCGGGTGCGCGAAGCGCACGTGTATTCAGAAATCGTTCAAAGTACGATTACCGCCGCTCAAGTGAAAGAGAAGTCGCCCGCGGCGATCATCTTGTCGGGCGGTCCCAAGTCGGTCTACGAAGTGCCCGCACCGTCGCTCGATCAAGCTATCTACGATCTCGGGATTCCGATTCTCGGCATTTGTTACGGGGCCCAACTCATGGCCCTGCAACTCGGTGGCGAGGTCGCTCACACCGGCACCGGGGAGTATGGACGCACCCTCCTTTCGCGCAATGGTTCGACGCGCCTCTTATCCGAGTGGCCCGTCCACAGTGACTGTTGGATGAGCCACGGTGACGCCATCGTGCGCGCTCCCGATGGTTTCGTCGTTACCGCATCGTCACCTGAAGCGCCCGTCGCCGTGATGGAGAACGCGCAGCGTCAACTGTACGCGGTGCAGTTCCATCCCGAAGTCGCACACACCGAGCGTGGTCAAGAATTGCTCTCGTCGTTCTTGTATCACGTCGCCGACATTCCACCCACCTGGACGAATACGTCGATCATCGAAGACCAGGTCGCGCTGATTCGTGCTCAAGTGGGCGACGAGAGAGTGTTGTGCGCTCTCTCGGGTGGAGTTGACTCCGCAGTCGCGGCCGCGCTCGTCACCAAGGCAGTGGGGAACCAACTCACGTGCGTGTTCGTCGACACGGGATTGATGCGAAAGAACGAGGGCGAACAGATTGAGGAGACCTTTACGCGTCAGTTCGGCGTGGAGTTGATTCACGTGAAGGCCCAGGATCGATTCTTCGACGCTCTGGTGGGGGTGACTGACCCCGAGAAGAAGCGAAAGATTATTGGTGAGCTTTTCATTCGCGAGTTCGAAGCGGTGGCGCGAGACTTGGGACGTGGCGCCGATGGTCCGCGCTTTCTCGTTCAGGGAACGCTCTATCCTGACGTCATCGAATCTGGCTCTGGTCACGCCGCCAATATCAAGAGCCACCACAATGTCGGAGGTCTTCCCGAGGACTTGGCCTTCGAGTTGGTGGAGCCACTGCGCAGCCTCTTCAAGGACGAAGTTCGCCACGTGGGCGAGGAGCTGGGACTGCCCGCGGACATTGTCTGGCGTCAACCGTTTCCTGGTCCGGGCCTCGGAGTGCGCATCGTGGGCGAAGTGACCCGTGAACGCGCAGAAATACTGCGAAACGCCGACTTCGTCGTGGTGGACGAGATTAAGAAGGCGGGTCTCTACCGCGAACTCTGGCAGAGTTTCGCGGTGTTACCGGCGGTGCGTACGGTGGGCGTCATGGGAGATGGAAGAACCTACGCGTACCCCATCATCATCCGGGCCGTCACCAGTGACGACGCGATGACCGCGGACTGGGCGCGCTTGCCCTATGACGTCATCGAGTCGATCGCCAATCGTTTGATTCGAGAAGTCGATGGCGTGAACCGGGTGGCACTCGACGTGACGAGCAAACCGCCTGGCACCATTGAGTGGGAGTGAGTCGAAGCCCGTTCTCTGACGAGTCGCTGTGGAGCAATCAACCACCGACTCTACTGGTTACGACCCCGCACAACTCCTCGAAGGTCTCACCGCGCCCCAGTGTCAGGCGGTCATCCAACGTGGTGGCCCACTGTTGGTGATCGCGGGTGCGGGTTCGGGAAAGACGCGCGTGCTCACGAGACGCATCGCGCACATCCTCGCGTCGGGTGACGCACGACCATTCGAGATCATGGCGATCACCTTCACCAACAAAGCGGCCGATGAGATGCGAAGGCGTGTCGTCGAACTGGTGGGTGACGACGCACGCGACATGTGGGTCTCCACATTTCACTCGGCGTGTCTGCGCATACTTCGAGCGAACGCGCACGTCTTGGGCTACCAACGAGGTTTCACGATCTATGACGCCGGCGACGCAGAGACCGCGGTCGAGCGCATCATGAAGGAATTGAATCTCGACACCAAACGACTGTCACCGCGAAGTGTCTATTCAGCAATATCCGCCGCGAAGAACGAGATGCTCTCGCCGAGCGCCTACGAAGTGTCGGGATACAGCGATGATCCGCACCATCGACGAATCGCCGAGATCTACACGCTCTACGCCGCCAGACTGAAGACCTCCAACGCCATGGACTTTGATGATCTACTTTTGAACGCGGTCGAGGTCCTTCGTCAGGACCCAGGGGTCTTGCAGAGTTATCAACACCGTTTCAAGTACTTGCTCGTCGACGAGTTCCAAGACACCAACGGCGTGCAGAACGAACTCGTTTTGATGCTCGCGGCTGAACACCGGAACCTTTGCGTCGTTGGTGATTCGGACCAGTCCATCTACCGCTTTCGAGCGGCCGACGTGCGCAATATCCTCCAGTTCGAGCAGCGCTTCCCTGACGCGACGGTGATCTTGCTCGAGCAGAACTTTCGCTCGACCCAGGTGATCTTGGACGCCGCCAACGCCGTGATCGCGAAGAACGCGAGTCGACACGCGAAGAACTTGTTCACCGAAGGCGAGCAGGGAGAGAAGATTCGCCTCTACCGCGCGGGTGACGAGTACGACGAGGGTCGATGGATCGCGAGCGAGCTGAGACGGCTTCGTAGTGAATCCTCACTCAGCTGGAACCAAATGGCAGTGTTTTATCGGACCAATGCTCAGAGCCGAGTGCTCGAAGAGGAGATGCTTCGCGCGAACATTCCGTATCGGGTGATTTCGGGCATGCGCTTTTATGACCGCAAGGAAATCAAGAACGCACTCGCGTACGCCCGTTTGATCGTGAACCCCCGTGATGAGGCCTCGGCGCGTCGAGTGATCAACGAACCCAAACGTGGCGTCGGAGAGGCGGCCCAGGCGAAGCTTGGCGCGTACGCGGCCGAGAACGGACTGTCCTTCGCCGAAGCGGCGCACTTTGCCAAGGCCGCCGGCCTCAGCGCGAAGGCGTTGTCGGGTGCGGAGAAGTTTTCATTCATGCTGGACGAATTGCGCGCCCTCGCCAATGATTTGACCCCTCGAGAGATGATCGACGCAATCGTGCGTGAATCGGGAATGGGTGACGCCTTACGCGCGGAGAATACGGACGAGGCGTACTCACGACTCGAGAACTTAGGCGAACTGGCGTCGGCGGCGGCGCAGTACGACACGTTGCTCGATTTTGTCGAGAGGATGTCGCTCGTTGCAGATTCAGATCAACTCGACGGTGGTGCGGGCGCCATCTCGATGATGACCCTGCACGTGGCCAAGGGCCTTGAGTATCCCGCCGTCGTGATCGCGGGTCTCGAGGAGACGGTCTTTCCCCACTCGCGTGCTCTCGCCGACGAAGCCGAACTCGAAGAGGAACGTCGGCTTTGCTACGTCGGGATTACGAGGGCCATGCGTCACCTGGTCCTCACTCACGCGTGGAGTCGCACGAAGTGGGGACAACGCGTGGACGCGATCGCGAGTCGTTTTTTGATGGAGATTCCCCCCGAACTGGTGCACGACATCTCATCGAGCGTGCCCATGCGTCGGTCGGGCTTTGAGATGGACGAGGGATTCGTCGGGCGAAGCACCGAATTCACTCAGGGCCGCGCCTTCGGTACCGGTGCAGCACCCCCGGTGCGTTCGACGGGAGCAGAAACGCTCGGTCTTCGTGTTGGAGATCGCGTGGTGCATGATCGCTATGGAGCAGGTGAGGTGGTTCACGTGGAGGGTGAGGGCACGCACGCTCGAGCGTCGGTGAACTTCGACGATCACGGCACCAAGCAGTTGGTTCTCGCCATGACGCCACTTCGTCGCGCGTGAAAACCTAAATTTTGTAGGTTTTGCACCGTAATTTTTTGGCTTCGTCGAGGAGTGTCAGAATGAAAGACCATGATTTCACGGCGGACCGCGTATCGACCACCGGCGACACCAGCGAGCCCTCGGCTCCCCCAACGGGTCTACGTCGTACGTCGAACCATTGTCGTGGTGGTATTGGTACTCATCATCCTTGTTGGCTACTACGTGGTAAGTCTGGCCTTTGCGCTCTTTAACCCCAGTTACGGCACGTCGTTGTCGGCGCGCGCGGCCGAGTGGGGACGTTCACACGGATTGAGTTTCATCGTCAATTGGGCTGAGACGGAGGCCTACCGGTTGAATCCACCCAAGGTCGGCGGAACGCCTTCACTCGCGACCTTTGGATCAGGACCGACGGCCGTGAAAGTTCCTGCGACTGGTCATCTCCCGGCACCCAAGGACATGAAGTCACCCGCGAAACACCCGCTGCCTGGCGAGGGCGTCTGGCACGTGGCTGGTCGTGAGAGTGCCAACGGTGTTCCCGCGGTCTACGAGGCTTTCGTTCGACCCGACGCAATCCATACGAGTTACGTGGTGGGCGTGGCGTGGATGGACCCAACCTTGTTGCGCGCGCAGTTGTATTCGGGCTCGTACATACCCGGCGGCGGTCCGTATAAATTCTCCGCACCAATCTCAGCGACCGCATCGAAATCCTTGGTCGCGGCCTTTAACGCAGGCTTTCGCATACAAGATTCCAATGGCGGTTACTACACCAACGGCGACACCGTCAAACCACTCGTGAACAACGCGGCGTCAGTCGTGATTTACAAAGACGGCACGATGACCGTTGGTTCGTGGGGCACGCAGGTGTGGATGTCGAACCAGGTCGCCTCGGTGCGCCAGAACCTGGTCCTCATCGTGAACCACGCCAAGGCCGTCGCCGGTCTGAAGGACCAGAACTCGGCCAAGTGGGGTCGCACGATCGGTGGGAGCTTCAACGTCTGGCGTTCGGGCCTGGGCGTTACCAAGGACGGCGCGCTGGTCTACGTGGGCGGTCCCGCCATGTCAATCAGCGACCTCGCCAACGTGATGGTGCGAGCTGGTGCTGTTCGAGGGATGCAACTCGACATCAACACCGGCTGGGTGCAATTCTCGACCTACCGAGGTGCGCTCGGCACGTCCATCAACGGAGGCTACGCCACGAGCTTGCTCAATTCGATGCCCACGGGATCTCGTTACTTCACCACCTGGTGGAATCGCGACTTCTTCACGATGAGTCTTCGAAGTAACGAACTCGTCAAAGCCAAGTCGTCGGGCAAGGGCTAACGATCGGCGGTCAATTTTCGATAGAGCGGTGCTGGTAGGTGACGCAGTACCGCAAAGACGAGCGCAGTATGGGCGGACTCCATATGATTCGCTCGCCACTCGCGAGGCCCCGCATGACGTTCTCGGCGACTTCGTTGACACCCGTTGTGAACGGGACGGGAGCTTGGCCTTCGGTCATGCGCGAGCGAACGACGCCGGGTCGTAACAATTGCAGGCTCACGCCGGTCCCTCGAGGGAGTCAGCGAGTCCACCACAGAGACGGTCGAGCCCGGCCTTTGCGCCGGCGTAGAGGTACATGCTTCGTCGAACTCGTACCGCAGCCACCGACGAAATGACGAGGATTCGACCGCTCCCTTGGGCCACCAGCCGACGTCGAACTTCGGCGAGAGCAATCACCGGCCATGCGAAATTGACCATCACTGAATCACTTACGGCACTCGGGTCATCTTCGATTTCCATCTGATTTCCCAAGAGCCCAATTGCGACGATGACGAGATCGACCTGATCACCGACTTTGTCGAAGCACTCGCTCACGGTGCGCTGCGCGTTCTCGGGCTGCGTGGCGTCAAAGACGACGGTGTCAGTCTTGGTGGCACCGTATTCCTGGGCTTCGGCCGCGGCCTGATCCAGGAGTTGTTGGTTCCGACCCGCGAGCACGACGCTGTGTGCTCGTGCCGCACAAAGTTTCTTGGTTATCGCTCGCGCGATGTCAGAACTGCCGCCGAGCACGACGACGTTCTGCGGTTGTCCGAATGCGTTTTCCATGGTTACTTTCCTACTAGGTGAAGGCGACGTGCGAGGTCGCTCGTGAGTTGGTGATGTGGATCAACACGGTTTTTGATCTCGAGAAACTCGTCGACGCGCGGGTACATGGAGCGGACCTTCTGCGGCGCTAAGCGAGCATCCTTCGCGAAGTAGATGCGCCCTTCGCCTCGAGAACCATCTCGTCGAGGTCGTCAAGAACATCGGGAAGGGCACGTGCTCCCACGGGAAGGTCCAGGGCGAGGGTCCAACCTTCGATGGGGAAGGAGAGCATTCCCGCGTTCGAGGGTCCGAACCGCTTCAGGACTGCGAGAAAACTCGCCACGCCCGAACTCGAAAGTCGCTCGACACATCGAACCACGGTGTCAGCCGCGTCGTCGGGCACGCAAAATTGATACTGCACGAAGCCCTTTGGACCGTAGAGTCGATTCCAATCGCGTACTCCATCGAGGGGATGAAAGAACGTGGAGAGAGATTGCGCCTCGCGTTCTTGGTATTTGGGCGACGATCGATACCAGACCTCGTTGAAGATCCGCACGCTTAAGGGGTTCAAGAGTCCACTGGGTGCGTCGAGAGGAACCGTCAGTTTTGTTTGTTTTGGTGCGCATAAGACTGGATTCGATACCTCACTGGACCTCGCGTGCACGCCTCGGGTCAGAATCGCTCGGCCCATGTGCGCGCCTCGCGTCATGCAGTCGACCCAAGCGACCGAGTACTGGTAGTCACGGTCGCGCTCCCTCATTGAGGTCATCACGTCATCAAGATTCTCGAATCGCTCGGTGTCCACGAGCAATTGGTCCGTTTCGATGGGCATCAAACGCATCGTGACGCTCGTCACGACACCCGTGAGCCCCATGCCCCCGATGGTCGCCCAGAATAAGTCGGCCTCTTTTGAGGGCGAGACGTCGAAGCTGCCGGTCGGAGTGACGAGATGCATTGAAAGCACGTGTGCGCCGAACGAACCGTCGAGGTGATGATTCTTGCCGTGCACGTCGGCGGCGATGGCGCCACCAATGGTGACTTGCCGGGTCCCGGGCGTGACCGGTACGAACCATCCGAGGGGAATCGATGCTCGAAGTAGTTCATCAATCGAGACACCTGCGCCAAGGGTGACGGTGCCGTCAGCGTCGATCGGGCCGACTGCGCCGAGAGCGAGATTGCTCAGTACGACCCCGCCACTTAGCTGAGCGGCGTCACCGTAGCTTCGCCCGAGTCCTCGAGCGATCAGCTCCTCGCCGGAGGCCATTTGGGTGACGACCTGGGACTCGTCATTTACGTGCACGAGCTCGCAGTAACTCGGGTTCGTGCGACCCCATCCAGAGAGTTTGGTGCTCACGCGTAGATCCCCAGACCTAAGAGCACCGCCCACACGACCAAGAGTGCCTGGACGGTGTGGTTCTTCAAGATCAGATCTTCGGGTGACTGGCCCTCATTGGATTCAGACGTACGCATCACGAAAAGAATCACCAGCACGACGGGAACCACGGTCAGCCGGATGGGTACGACGTGATGTTGTATCGAGGAGAGACCCGTCGAGGAGGTATCAAAAGCCCACAGGCAGTAGCCAGTGACCGCCACCGTGGCGCTCAACGTGAGTGCGGAGTGCAAGAACTCAGGGGTGTACTCACGGAGCACTTTTCGTGTTCCTCCGGCGCCCATGTGTGAGAGTTCGCTCGAGCGTTTGCCAACCACGATAAAGAATGCTCCGAAGGAGACCACGACGAGGAACCACGACGACACATATATATGGCACGCCACGGCGCCGGCGTAGGCGCGAAGGAAGAAGCCGCTCGCCACCGAGGCCAGTTCGACGATGGCGATCTCCTTCACCCACAAGGAATACAACACCGAAATGCTGAGATAGATCCCCAAAATAAGCAAGAGGCCCCCCGGCCGGCTGATGGCGAAAGGAAGTCCAAATCCGATGGCGAGCAGCGACACCATCGCGATCGAGGCCACAGGCGGCGACACCTGGCCCGCCGCGATTGCCCGATGCTGCTTGGTCGGGTGGCGCTGGTCGGCTTCAATGTCGCGCAGGTCGTTTAAGAGGTACGAAGCCGATGAAACTGCGCAGAAGGCGACGAAGGCGACGACCACGTGACCAATGACGTTGTCGTGACTGAGGACGCCCGCAGCGCCAGGAGCCACGGTGATCAGACCATTCTTCACCGATGGGGTGGGCGCGACGTGAAAGAGGGCCCGTCGGTGATCCTCTCGTCGGTTTCGAGATGGTGCACGCCAGACGCACTGGTTAACACGGTGAACCGCTTGAAAGAGGGCCGTCGAAAGTGGCCCTATGCTGAACGTACGATGGAGCGTACGTACCGAGTCGTAGTGGCGAAACCAGGTCTCGATGGCCATGACCGAGGCGCCAAAGTTATTGCTCGAACATTGCGCGACGCGGGTTTCGAGGTGGTCTACACCGGGTTGCACCAAACACCCGAACAGATTGTCCAGGCCGTGATTCAAGAAGATGCCGACGCGCTAGGGCTCTCTCTTTTGTCGGGAGCGCACAATGTTTTGGTACCGCGCATCGTCGAACTCTTGAAAGCAGCGGGGCGAGACGACGTTCTCTTGATCGTGGGGGGCATCATTCCCGATGCCGACATCGTGTCGCTCGAAGAGGCCGGAGTCGCTCGTGTCTTCACTCCAGGTGCGTCACTCGCCGAAATCGGTACCTGGCTCGAATCGGCGCTCGATTCTCGCGAAGTCTTGCAGTAATCAACGTTGTCGTTCGACAACACAAACTTGAAAGTGGAAGTGAATGGATCTCTTTGAATACCAGGGCAAGCAGTACTTCGCGCGCTTCGGTATCGCGGTGTCGCCCGGCGACATCGCCGACACCGTCGATCAAGCAGTGGCCGTCGCCGAGCGCGTGGGTTATCCCGTCGTCGTCAAGGCCCAAGTCAAGGTTGGAGGTCGAGGTAAGGCCGGAGGCGTGAAACTAGCGAACAACGTCGAGGAAGTTCGCGAACACGCGGGCAATATCTTGGGTCTGGACATCAAGGGACACGTGGTGCATCGACTCTGGATCGAGCGATCCAGCGACATCGCGAAGGAGTATTACGCGTCGTTCACCCTCGATCGCCCCAACAAAACTCATCTAGGCATGCTGAGTGCCCAAGGTGGCGTCGAGATCGAGGTAGTGGCCGAGGAGAATCCCTCCGCGATCGCATTTCTTTCAATCGACCCCGTACGAGGACTTGATTTGGAGAGCGCGAGACGATGGGTCGGCGAGGCAGAACTTGACGAGGCGGCGCGCGAGCAAGCGTCGGAACTGCTCGTCAAACTCTATGACTGTTACACCAAGGGCGACTGTGACCTTGCTGAAATCAACCCGCTGATCTTGACTCCCGAGGGCAAGGTTCACGCTCTGGACGCCAAGGTGACCCTGGACGAGAACGCGTCGTATCGGCACCCCGAATGGGAGGAATATCGGGCGAC
>CAWICL010000033.1:0-34223 GCA_963834545.1 uncultured Acidimicrobiaceae bacterium
CCAACGTCCGTTGCGCCGATCGGTGCATGGCAGTACACCTACAATCCTTACGGGCAGGTGCTCACGGCGACGGACCCGCTCGGGAACGTGACCACCTACGGTTATTACCAGACGGACTCGTTGCTGTGTTACGAAGCGCCCCCAATGTGAGTACGGCCTTGGCCGGATCGTCGCCCTCGTGCTCAAGTTCCGTCTCGAGCAGTGACGTGAACTCTCTCGGCGCGCCGGTCGGGTCAACCGCGTATTCGTACGATGTTCAAGGTGACATCATTTCCACGACAGTTGACGCAGGTGATAGCGGCGCGAACGCCGATCCTCAGACCACGACCGCGTCATTTGATGCGATGGGCAATGACCTGTGGTCCATCCCCGCGACGGGACAATCACTGGTCCAGTCATCGTCCAATCCCTTCGCGACGTCGACTACCTATTCGGCCGCCGACGTGCCAATGGTCGTGACCGCACCGTACGGTGACGTAACGAGCAATAAATATGATGCCGCTCTTAATTTGACGTCGTCAGCGACACCAGCGGCGACCACGACGGTCGTCTATGACGGCGACAATCGACCTTGCTACAGCGTCGTGGCTTCCAGCGTGCTCTCGGGTCTAAGTTGTTCGTCGCCGATGCAAGCGGGCGCGACCGCGACGAGCTACGAACCGGGCAGCCAGGTGACCGCGTCGGTCACGGACGCGAACGGCAACACGACCTCGTACTACTACGCAGACCTCGCCTATCCGAGCTCCGCGACCGAAGTGGTCGACGCCCTCGGTACCGAAATCACCTACGGCGCCTACGACGATTTCGGGAATCAGTGTCTCGGGGGCGACGTGGCGCCGACCCTGGGCGCGGGACAATGCGCGTGGATCGGTGGCGACACTGCCACGGCGCATAACGCGCTTGACGTTGCGGTGTCCGTGACTGATCCTAACGGGAATCAGACGCTTAACTACTACGAAGACGCCTCGTTCCCTACGACATTGACGCGCACTGTGAACGCGCTTGGCCAAACGACGACATATCGTTACGATGCCGATGGACGTCTTCTCACCGAAGTGAAACCGAACGGCGACGCGATAACGCAGGCGTACAACGCGAACGGGGAGTTGTGTTCGAAGAACCCTACGTCCTCGTCGTACCCGTGCGGCGAAGGGCCGTCGGTCGCGGGCGTCACGCAGTTTTCCTACAACGACGCCAACGAACTGGTCGCGATGAACGATCAAGTGGGCTCTCCCGCTTCGAGCACCCAGTGGGAGCAGACGACGAGCTACACCTACTCGAATGGTCAACTGCTCTCGACGACTGACGCGAACGCGAAGACCGTCTCGTATTCCTACAACGACGCGGGCGAGGTCGCCTGCGTTTCCTACCCCGTGGCGGCGGCGTCGACCTGTGGGACGGCGAGCGCGCCCGCGACGCCCTCGGTGACGAACACGATTGTGGACAAGACCTACGACTCGTCGGGACGCTTAACGTCCACGACCGATTGGCTGGGCAACACCGTGACCTATACCTACGCCGACGCGAACGATCCGAGTGCGGTGACCAAGATCACCTACCCCGCCACCACGGGACTTGCCGCCACCTACGCCTACGACAACGCGGGCAACCTCTCGAGCCTCACCGCGGGGTCCTCGATCAACGATTCGTGGACCTATAACGCCGACGAGCAACAACGCACCGCGACGTTGAACGGGTCCTCGTCGGCGGGGGTCACCTACAACGCCAATAAACAGGTCACGGCGGCGACGAATCTGGGTCTCTCCACGTCGAACGACCAGTACACGCTGGCGCCCAACGCCGAGATCCTCGCCGACCGGTCACCCTCGGGTGCGTCAACTGACTTCTCCTACAACGCGGGTGACGAGCTCTGTAACGCGAGCACGTCGGCCGTTCCCTGTGCCAGTACGCCCACCAACGGCACGAGCTACTCGTACACCCTCGACGGACAGCGCGCGAGCGCGAGCACCTACACAGCGGGCAGCGCCGTCCAGGTGACTGACGACACCTGGAATTCCTACGGGGAACTCTGCGCCGTGGCACCCACCTCGACGAGCTGTGGGGTCGTGCCGTCGAGCGGAGTGAGCTATTCGTACAACGGGATGGGACTGCGCACGCTGAGCGCGACCAGCACCTCTTCGACGGTGTCCACCTGGGACAGCGTCTCGGGCGGGTCACTACCCCTCGACCTCAACGACGCGACGAGCACCTCGAGTGCGATGACCAACACCAGTTACCTCTACGGCGACCTGCTCTTCGGCGGTAGCGCACCCGTCGAACAGATCACGACGAACCAGGCGGGTTCGAGCGCCGTGTTCCTCGTGACTGTCCCCAGTGGGGTCCAGGGAGTCGTCTCGTCGACCGGCGCGGTGCTCGAGCTCGCGCTCTACTCGCCCTACGGCACCCAGACCCTGAAGGCGGGCAGCGTGGTCACCCCCTTCGGGTTCGAAGGCGCCTACACGGACTCAACTGGTCTGCTCTATCTAATCAATCGCTACTACGACCCGACGACCGATTCGTTCATTAGTGTCGACCCCAAGGTGCAGCAGACCGACCAGCCCTATGCGTTTGTGAACGATGATCCGTTGAACGGGACGGACCCGCTTGGCCTGTGCTGGATTTGTAAAGTTTTCACGTCCGCAGTCAACTCCGTGGCGAAAGTTGCAACTGACGTAGGAGAGTTTGTTAACAAGTACAAGACGACCATTGCCCTTGCCGCGATATCCACAGTGGCGATCGTCGCCACTGGCGGTGTCGCTGGTGCGCTGCTGGTCGAAGGTGCGGCTGCGTTGGATACTTTGACGGCGACTGCCGAAGTCGCTGAATCTGGTGCCGAGGCCGGAGACTTTGGCGAACTCCTTGGCGCGGCAACGGAGAAGCTTTCGGCATTGACCGACTTAGGAGTAACTGCCGTCAAGACCGCCCTAGTTCTGACGGTTCCTGCCGTGAGCCTTGTTGCGACCGTTCATGAGGCGGAAGTAACTTCAAAATCTACGAGCACGAAGAAGAAGTGATTCATGTCTGAGAGAGGCGGCAACGGCCCAGACCGATATCCCCCAAACGGTTCCCTCGTTGGTGCGGCTGCGGTTCGAAGGCGGAGAAAGCGTTATCGTCGCGCCTCGTTGGTACTGTTCGTACTACCGTTCGCCCTACTACTTCTCGTCGGTGTCATTGTTTCGAATGCAACATTGGTCGAGGCTGGTGTTTGCGGAGTTGTGATCTTCGCGATATCGACCCAGATCCTCGTTGCAGGCCTTGTCGAGACGGGTCGGTCTGAGACAAGGGACTCAACCTCACCGAGGTATCGGCACGTATCTCGGGCGGCCGCCATGGAGTTCTTCGGTGTGACAACCGTGTTCGGATTGACTTTGGTGATTCCGAGCCGAATAATCTTTGCCACGCCCCACCCAATTGCGAACAAGATTGTCCTGCTCATTGTGATTGTGTTCGGCGCTTTGCTGGTATATCGGACTTACGAGCGAGGACTTGTCGAAAGGCAAACGAATTCGATTCGGATTCACTACCTTTTCCGTAATCAATCGGTCTGCCTTGATCAGATTTCCGGAATCGAGTTGGTCGAAAGCAGTTTTCCGGTCACCTCGGTCACAGTTGGTCTTCGGTTGGAGACAGGGAAGTTGCTACCCGTGCCAAATCTGCGCTTTCACTGGAGAGACCTCCGGGACGTCAAGGGAGACGTTGCGGTTATACGAGAAGTGGATCGATTGACGCTGATGATCGACCGACAGAACTAACGTCGAACAATGATTCAACCCCAAGGGAACGAAGACGATCTCGGGCGCTCGATTCTCTTGGCAGACCCGATTTCTCACATAACGATTCCTTTGGTGCGTTCAAGGTGAATGAGGGTCCGTCGATCTCGGAAATTCGTCCAAATGCTGGAAGCCCTCGATTTTGCTCCCACCGGAATTTTCAGGGAATCGTACATCAATCTCCCTGGTCAACCACCCCGACTACGAGGTGTTCGCGACCCCGTACGGTGGAATCCGTACTCAATCGCTACTACGACCCCTCGACCGATTCATTCATCTCGGTGGACCCCGACGTGCAAGAGACGGACCAGCCGTATGTGTTCGTGAACGATAATCCGTTAAACGCGACGGATCCGCTCGGATTGAAAAAGAAGATTTCCTCAGTAGTTGCTTCGACGCCGTACGTCGGCATTCCGTCGCTAGTTGCGACGAAGTCAGTAATCATACCTATGGGCGGATACGAGATCACAGTTTCGGCAAACGTCACGTTGACTGGACCCCATTAGAATCCCAGATGTCGCCCTGGACCAGAGCGGAAACGTAACAGTATCAATTGGTAATAAGAGAGGCTCCTTTTCCGCAACTGGGGCAATGAACGGAATATATTCCACAGGCGTGAGTCCTAATGGAGTAACTGTCGCGTCTCAAGACATTGGTGCAGACCAAGGATCATCACGACTATCAGTGCAACTTTCAGTACAAGTTCCACTTATGGCGGTGCGGCAGGTGCGGGCGCGGGCGCCGGCACCGCCATTATCTTGTGGTGGCTCGCAAAGCCCATTTGCTTACCAGCGGGACCTGTGGGTCTCGCGGTGTGTTGAGTTGAGGTCAACCGTGAACAATCTTGAATACATCATGTCCCAATTTGGTGCAAAAGCGAATAAGCGGTTTTCAAAATCAATCACACTTGACGTTGAGGATTTGCCGGGGTCGGGTTGGAAGTTTCTGGCTCAACGACAGTGGAGAACTGGAGCAAGGGGTCGTCCCCAGCACGAAGTTACCGGTCGGGCAAGTCGTGCGGTACCTTCACCACGTGGAAGTCTTTTGAACAAACTATGGAACAGAGGTGGTTATGGATCGAGACAATTCCTGTGGCTACCTTGTCGGATGCTGTCGAATTGATCCCCGACCTTCGAGACGTTCTAGTGATGAATTCGAATTCGAAAGCAATTTTGATTTCTGAGAGTCAGACGGTTAAATCTGGCTTGGAATTCGAAAGCGAAACTTGGACCTACGAACAATTGACTGAGGGGCCCACGGGCAAGGGAATGTTGCGCTTGATAGGGAGCCACGTCGAGAACGTCGTCTATATGGTGGCGTGTTCGAGCGTTTGAACCAAGTTGGACTTGGCCAGAAGTTGCGCAAATTGCGTATTTGGGAAGCTTCGAAGATTCGGGCAAAGCTCAATACCGAATAGAAAATTAACATGCCGGACAGGCGGAAGTCGAAGACTTAGTTTCCACCGTTACAAAGACTGATCTAGTTTCAGTTTTGAGGAAGTTTGATTTGTGCGTCAACATCGCCTTGTGCGCATTATGGAGGCACCTCAAAGTTTGAAGCCGCAAAATTAGTTTTTGGCAGAGCGGCTCAAAGTACTCTCTGTATTATTTGCGAATGGAGTTGCTTTGTGGAACGTCCAACCGTATAGGTAAATTCTCATCGATTTGCGACCATTATTCCTGGTCAACCGCCCGCAAGTCAAGAACAACTACGACGTTTGCACCGACCTGCAATCAATCGCTACTACGATCCGTCGACCGATTCGTTCATCTCGGTGGACCCCGACGTACAAGAGACGGACCAGCCGTATGTATTCGTGAACGATGATCCATTGAACGCGGAGGATCCGTTGGGACTTTGTGTGAAGTGCAGCACCGACATTACCCAGACCGGCAAGAACCCGACTGGAGACGAGAAACACATAACGATTACGAATCTCAACGGCGATGCGAATGGGACAATTACGATCATTGGAGGTAGCAATATTCACATTGTGGTGCAGGATGAGGGTGATGGATTCGTATTCGACGGAAGATCCCCTGGTAATGAGTCTGCAAGTGTAACTACCAAATCGACAGGTGCGAGTGCAAATCGGGGCCTCTTTGAGGCAGGAGACATCGCCGACTTCGCAATACCCAGTTCAGACGCTTCGATAGATATTTTTAATCGGCCAGGTGGAGGCGGGGCGGTACTTACGGGAGAGTATTTGATTACGGTTCGAACAACGCCTGCTTTTAACGAAATTGTCGGAGACAAGGTTACGGTCTATTACTCAGGGAAAGTATGGAAAGTGAGTCCCTTAACATGATTATGACCTCGAGCTGTAGGGCCGATGTGGTGAGAAGAGCAATTGATGTTGTGTTGGCCCTAAGCATTGTTAGCGCGATTCTTGGGTTCTCTGCTTTCCCTGCATCGGCGAGCTCCAAGTCGGAAACATGGTACAGATTGCTTTGGACGTGCGCCACGCCACCGATGAAGCCGGTTGCTTATTCGTCGGCTGGGCAAAGACCAGAGATTATTGGTTTCTTCAAGGCGAAAGTCACAAGAGATGAAAGGGCTGAGGTCGGCTCTTGGCTAGATGGAGACCTCGCCTATTGCGTCGGCTCCTTTTCTGAAACAAGTGTTTCGGGAAAACCTGCACTAGTTATCTATTCATCAGGCAAGCAGGAGCGACTTTATCGTTCGTTCGCCATCAATTTATTGAAGGGCTCCGAGGAATTTAAGAGAGTGGAAGCTGTCTCATAGATTCAGAAATGAGAACCTAGCAATATCAGTTTGCCTTCAAAGCTCTGGAGGAATCGCGCCGAGCACGTACTTAGAATCGCTGAGAATGTTTAGTTGAGATTTGCAAATGGAGCTGCTCGACGGATCGCGAATTCGTGCGCGTAGTTGCTTCGCGTCCGAAGCACAAAGGACCTGGTCGTCCTGGCAAATCTAGGTCGAACTACGACGTTTGCACCTAGAGGCTCAATCAATCGCTACTACGACCCGTCCACTGATTCGTTCATCTCGGTCGATCCGGACGTGCAAATGACGGGCCAGCCTTATGTGTTCGTGAACGATGATCCGCTGAACGCAGAGGATCCGTTAGGTCTTAAGGGTGGACCTGGATCCATGTGTCTGTCTTTAAAAACGTCAGTGTGCAATGCACAAGTTGCGCAAGAAGTAAAGCAGATTAAAGCGACCGCAGGCGGAATCAATCTAGAAGACGTGGTAAAAGTTGCTGAAGTCCTTGGAGCTGCTGCATGCGTTGCTGCCACTGATGGAGGTTGCGCCGTCTTACTAGGTGCAAGTTCTTTCGCAGCCGGAACAGTCTCGAACGTTATTTCGCATAGGGGTAATCTAACGTCTTCGGCCTTCTCGAAGGAAGAGTTGGGAGTGACTGCAGAGGCGTCCGTGTTGTCGATTCCTGACAGTGCGGCGGAAGGTCTAGTTCAATCCTTTTCTGACAATGGGCCGGCTCTCACGATCGGACAGCGAATATTTGTGAAAGTGCATGCAGCGGTCATAAAGTCTTTCTGTGCGCTCTTTTGTCCTTAGGGAATAATGATTTTTAGACAAAACTCGATGCGAACTGGATTTACAATCATTTACGGCTGTACGAGTGTTATCTTCTTGGCGCTTTCTTACGTCGCCGCTCATCAATGGAAGAAGAGCACCGGTCCCTCGGTACTCGGTTTTAAAGTTGATTTGTTTGTAGTCTTCGCCGTCTTCGCCGTACTGGCGATTCGAGCATCGAGGCAATCAGTTAGCGTCGTAAAGGACCGAATCACCGTCAGAACGATTACTCGAACTTGCACGATTGAAGTGCACAGCATTTACACTTTCGGACTTTTCAAGAATCTGTTTCGGAATTCGTGGCTTGCGGGGATTCAAACTACAGACGGCAAGTGCATTCGTTTCCCCTTCTACGCAAAGTCATGGAACCGTGACGATCCCAGAAATGATCGAATGAAGTCATTCATTGTGCAAATGGAAAGTGCTGTCAAGATTTCGAATTCTGACTCGACGAGCCGACTTCAAACGGTGAATTACTGACTCGTTTCGCAGACTCGTTTCCGTCCTGTTGGCCTGACACGCCACCGACTATCTAGATAGCATTCGGTTATGAGTGCTCAATCCACATTACAGAGTCGTACGAGTATTCAGGTTGACGTATTGGATCAATGTCCATGGTCAGCAGTACCGAAGCGAAAGCGAACTACGACGTTTGCACCAAGAGGCTCAATTAATCGCTACTACGATCCCTCGACCGATTCGTTCATCTCGGTGGACCCCGACGTGCAGCAGACTGATCAGCCGTATGTGTTCGTGAACGATGATCCGTTGAACGCGACCGATCCTTTGGGCTTGGATGGCAAGCAATCCATTCAAAAATTTCGAATTGCGACGACTCAATACATAGTTCCGGTGGGCATCCTAGGCAAAATAACGATTAAGAATGTCGTCGATGAGGGATATATCGCGACTCCGTACAGTACGATCATTGGTGTCGCTGCAATTTAATAGTTTGAATAATCAGGTCACTGATTATGTAAATGGCATAAGCCTAAGTAAACCCGTTAGTTTCACGCCTTCGCCTTTCATCACTGAAAAGGTAGATGGACATACAATCAAGATTGGCACAGTTGTTATCTATGCCTCCGTCTGTTGCGCGGATCCTGATTCACAAGAATTTGACCCAGGTCCGGAAAAGGACATCATGCCCGAACCGGCGGTCAACGCGATTTCGTATCAGAAATCCGTAACTTTTAGGGTTTCCTACCTGACTCCACTGCACTAGGGGATGGAGAAAATTGGGAAGGAAAGTAATTGAAGAATGCCACTAGAGAGCAAAATAGCATGAAACGCATCTTTCTCTCCGGAGCGATTGTTTGCCTACTGACCGCGTCTGTGAATTTCTCGTCGGGTGCGTCGACCCCTAAAGTCACCTCTCGGATTCCGAGAGAATTAGAAGTTTTAATTCTTAAGACGCTGGACAGCGTTAATTTACGAATCGAGGACGTCGTCGAGTCTGCTGAGAAGGGCCAACGTCAATCGTTCTCTCAATCTTGGGACTACCAACGTCCTAACCGTGCCGAGTCCATTCCACGTCGAATTCTTGTGAATCATCATTACTACGGAACCCAAATAGAAGTTCGTAATCTTGCATTATCGCCCTTCTCAATTGGCGATCCCGGTTTCGGTACTGGACTGCCGATAGCTACATCTCCAAAGTACGTCGAAGAGCGCTTTCCAAGTGCGGGAGGACAATGGACCGATGTGCAGAATCAATTGTTCTCCCCTCTCATTGATGCGCTACTTGGGAATCGGTATGTGCAATCAAACAATGGTTACGTATTCTCGACGAAAAACGGAATAAGTGGAAGAGTGATCGCCAACGGTCGGCGAGTGCTTCGCGCACAGATTGATTACGTTCAATCGTTGTGTTCGGGAATGGTATTTATGAAACGTGAGACCGAAACTTTCTACGGCATTAAGCACTTTGCAACGATTGTCTTTCCTCCCAGTGGTGCAATCCAAATAGCGAAGACCGGAAAGGTGACGCCAGAAGGAACCGAAAAGTGCAAGTAGAAACATAGCGCGATTTATTTTTTGTGTGGATGACACCTCTGAAAGTCGTACACATTTTTCAATTTGCTTTGCAGCTTTACTCAATCTTGAAATCAAAGCACTGACGAGATGTCGAGGGGATATTGCGTCCTTAAATAGACGTATAGCAGGGTTCATCACATTTCACTTTTCGGATCATTGAAAAGTACACAGCTCAGTGCCCGAGGACGACCGGCGCGAAGCGCCAGGGCGTCCGATTGGGCACCTTGAATGATTCTCACAATCAAGAAAAATCTGGGTTTCTACGACTGATTGAAAAATCTTTTCAAAAGTTTGTCGAAAAAGGCCGTTTTCGAGTGGCTCCTTATATAGAGAGCGAATACATCGCTCCTCTGCAAGGAGCATTATGAAACTGCCCATTGACACCGATTCTGTGCGATTCACGAGCACCGCAGTATCGAATAACGACCTTGACGACGTGGCGCGAACCAACACTTCCAGCAACGAAGTTGTTAATTCTTCTTGCCCTTGCGCGATCGCGGACCTTCGCCGCCGCGACGACTCTGATGCGCGGCGAGAAACGCGTCGAGGAGTTGGCGCACCGTTTCTTGTTCGTCGGGCTCGAGCAGCACCGTCGCTTCAAACGCCAGTTGCAGCTCCTGGTGTTTGGATAAACGATCCTCGCCGCCAAA
The DNA here is from genome assembly GCA_963834545.1 of uncultured Acidimicrobiaceae bacterium. Taxonomy (GTDB): domain Bacteria; phylum Actinomycetota; class Acidimicrobiia; order Acidimicrobiales; family RAAP-2; genus RAAP-2. Next base: position 10,016 of record CAWICL010000033.1, read on the forward strand.
GACGAGATCGTCACAGGTCACGGACAGGGCCACCGCCAATTGACGCAGCACGCCCAGTGACGGCTCACTCTTGCCTGATTCATAGAGGCTCAACTGGTTCGAGCGCACACCAATTCGCTCGGCCAACGCCGCCTGGGTGAGACCCCGCGCCCGTCGTATTTCGGCGAGGTGTTCAGGAAATCCCATGGATTTAGGTTACCCCTTGCGTTCGTGAACAAATGATGTATAGTGTTTATTATTCTTATAGTTAGGTGTTATCATGTCGACTGTTTCCACCTCGTCAGCATCCTCATTCTTCGACCGTTCGGTTGAGTCCCTCGACGTGGAGGACTTCGATCAGCAACTCCTCGACGCGGTCGTTAGCCACTGGCACCACGAACTCATGACGGCCAGCGATCGTGACGCGACGCTGTCGTTTGCGGGTGTGTCAATCGAGCTCGCCACCCACCTGCGCCTGGGCGTGTCCCATCGCACGCTGGGACTCACGATTCCCGGCAGGCGCTGGAAGGCGGGACTCCTCATTCGCACGCGTCTCGAGGAGTTGTCGTTGTTGCGCAGTACGGGACACGAAGCTTTTCGTGGTTGCGTGGTCGTGCCCATAGTTCGCGGTGGCGCCATCACCGGACTGTTCGCTCGGCGTCTGGACCGCAGTCGAGAAGAGTTCTGGGCCAGCGGTTTACCCACTTCAGTGTTCGAAGTAGCCAGTGGTGACGACGCCGAGAACGTTCTCGTCACCTCGTCGATTCTTGACGCGCTGAGTGTGCTCGGCGCGTTAGAACACGCCACGACTTCTTACCTCGTGGTAGCTCCCGGCGGTCCCAAGGGATTCAGTGCCAAGGACGGGAAAGAACTCGCCCAGCGCTACGAACACGTCACGGCGCTCGGTCGCGACGCGGACAAGATTGCGAACGTCTTTCAGCGCAGCGGTCTCGCGTGTTCCCTGGCCGGTGAGGGAAGTAATGTGCGCGACGCCCTCACGTCTTCGACGCGCCCCGACGCGATACTGAGTGAGTGGCTCGAACACGCGACACTGCTCGCCACCACGCCGACCGTGACGACCTCGAAAACTGATCACGTCGTGGCGGCTTTACCCAGCGCACCCGAGATAACGACGACACCGAATCGCGACGAGGTTTTCGTGACGTTCGCGACTCGTTCGTGGCGACTTCGCGGATCTCGCTCGAGGGTCAACGTTGACGCCGAGCACCTCCAGGTCGCACTCTCGGTCAGTGACACGACGACGGGACGCTTCTATCTCGACACCCTCGACCTCTACGTGGCGCGCCAGCGTCACGGCTTCTTAGACGCGGCGTCGAGCGAATTGCACGCCAGTCGTGAGATCTTGAACGCAGAAGTCGGCCACGTGCTCGACGTCGCCGAACGTCGTCGTGATGACGCAACGGAGGAATCTCCGGCGGTGGCCATCAGTGACGAGGATCGCCGAGCCGCGTTGGCGTATCTTGGCGACCCCGCGCTCTTCGAACGCGTGGCTACGGACTTAGGCCAGCTCGGCGTGGTGGGTGAAGCGACAAATCTCTTGGTGTGTTACCTGGCCACGATTTCGCGTAAATGCGAACGGCCCCTGGGCGTGCTGGTCCAGTCCAGTTCGGCCGGAGGAAAGTCCACCTTGCTCGACGCGGTGTGTTCGTTGCTCCCCGACGAGGACCTCGTCGCCCTGTCGGCCATCACCTCACAGGCGCTCTACTACTTGGGTCGCGACGGACTGAAGCACAAAGTCCTCTACGTCAGTGAAGAACAGGGTTCGTCGCGCGCCAGCTACGCCCTCAAACTCCTCTTGAGCGAAGGTCGTTTGGCGATCGCCACGACCGGCAAGGACCAACGAAGTGGGCGACTCCAGACGACGAACTACGAAACGTCGGGGCCCCTGGCACTTTTGATGACGACCACGTCGACGTCGATTGATCCCGAACTCGAAAACCGCTTGGTGGTCGTGGGGGTGAGTGACGACCCCGCCCAGACCACCGCCATTCTTCGCGCGCAGCGCTTCGAGGCGACCCGCGAGGGCTTCGCGTGGCGTCTACGTCGCGAACAACTGCGCCATCTGCACGCCAACGTGCAACGACTCCTCGAGCCCCACCGTGTCGTCATTGACGACGTACCCGCCGATTTCGCCACCTCGTCGACGCGTCACCGTCGCGACCACGCCAAGGTCCTAAGTCTCATTGGTACCCTTACGGTGCTGCACCAGTATCAGCGCGAGCGCCGCGACGTCGAGGTGAACGGCGTGACCTTCACGTATCTGCAAGCGACGAACGACGACGTGACGCGAGGAATGGAGCTCGCGCGCGAACTCTTTTCGCGTCGCGATGATCACCTCGCGCCCCAAGCCCAACGTCTCCTCGCGGCCTTCGAGGACTACGCGGCGCTGCAAAGCCGCGAGGTGGCGTGCGCAATTGACGAGGTGGACGTCACGCGACGAGAATTACGAGAATTACTCGGGTGGTCGCTGATGCAGGTGCGCGCCGCGACCGACGCGCTCGTGGCGCTCGAGTACTTGGTGGTCGCCGGCGGGGGCCGTGGGCGTTGTCGCACCTACCGGCTGGTGGGTGCGCTTGGTGTGGTGCGTGCGGTTGGTGGCGAGCAAACACCAACGAAACACGCGACGTCATCAGGGTCAACGAGGGAGTTGGTGGCGTTGGTGCCCTTTTCGTCGCGCGCCAATGGCGTGGTCAACGTCGTAACGCCGTACGAGCAGGTGAACGAAGAAGCGCCGCGCCCATGAACGCCCTCGAGCACGCCGCGAGCGACTACTTGACGCACCTCACCACCCACGGCTACGCGACGACGACCGTGCACGGACGGCGTTATCAATTGGCCGAACTGGCGCGCTTCTTAGATCAACGCGACGTCCACGACCCGCGCGCCGTGACGCCGTTACTCCTCGAGTCCTACCAGCGCCACCTCTTTCACCACCAAAAGGCTGACGGTACGGCGTTGACGTTTCGCACCCAGGCCCAACGTCTCGTGGCGGTGAAGGAACTCTTTAAGTTCTTAACCAAGTCCGGCGTGTTGGTTTTTGATCCGGCCCAGGGATTGACGTTACCCAAGACCGAACGACGGCTCCCCGAAGCGGTCTTGAGCGTGGACGAAGTGGAAGCGGTACTCGCGCTCCCCGATACCACGACGCCGCTCGGACTGCGCGATCGCGCCATCCTCGAGGTGTTCTACTCGTGCGCGCTGCGGCGAATGGAATTGATCGAACTTAGGGTCAGTGACGTGGACGTCGCACGCGGTTCCCTCTTCGTGCGCCAGGGCAAGGGCGCGCGCGACCGCTTCGTGCCCATTGGGACGCGCGCTCGCTACTGGGTGGCGCGCTACGTGCACGAGGTGCGACCCCAGCTGGAACGTGACGCGCGCCAGAGCGCTTTGTTTCTTTCCACGACCGGTCGGCCCCTACTGGGCGACGTGTTGAGTCGGTTGGTTGCCAGTTATATTCGCGCCGGCGCACGTGACAAGAAGGGCAGTTGTCACCTCTTTCGCCACACCACCGCCACGTTGTTGTTAGACGCTGGGGCCGACGTACGCCACGTCGCCGAAATGCTCGGACACCAGAAACTCGACACCACCATGCAGTAAACGAGGGTGTCGATGGCAAAACTCCAAGAGGTGCACGCGAGGTGCCACCCGGCGGAGAACTCGAAGAGCCGGGCGTCGTGAGAGCGAGATTGGCCGCTACGCGTACGCGACGCCGTACCGTGATGTTCTTCTATACTGGTGTTGTTAGCCCCGGTGGACCGCTGGTTTCGACCATGTCGCCGGGGCTCTAGACATTCTGGTGGCGGTGACCGTGTCGGAGACTTGGATTGAGGCGTGGCTCGGAAAGCCGCGGTTTGATCCCTACGTGGCGGCGTGCGCTGGAAATCGGGTGAGGGCTCTGGCGCTCTACGAGTGGAACGTGTCGCTCGGTCAAGCGCTCATGCGCGATATTGCGCACTTCGAGGTGGCCCTACGAAATGCGTACGACGCCACGCTGACTCGCCAGTGGAAGGGATCTGATCACTGGCTGTTGGACCCCGCGTCGCCCGTCGTCATGCCAATTTGGCGGGTGCGAAAAGACGCCTCGGGACTGAAGCGAGGAACTGACGTGAACTTTCAAAATCGTCGGTCGGTCGATAGCGCCATCAAGAAATGTGGAGGTACGGCGGCGACGCCCGGACGGGTAATGGCCGAACTCGGCCTGGGGTTTTGGAGTCATTTGACCACCGCGTCCCACGAGAAGTCACTCTGGGTTCCCTACCTTCACGACGCCTTCCCCCCTTCGACGCGACGCAGTGACGTCGATCGAGTCATTGGCACAATCAATCTCGTGCGAAACCGCATTGCGCACCACGAACCAATCTTTGATCGCAAACGTTCTGATTTACAGCCCGACAACATCCACGTGGAACTTCTGCGCGTGCTACGAATGCTTGCCCCAGAAGTAGCTGATCATATTGAGAAGGCGTGTAATTTCTCGAAGGTTCTCGCCGCTCGACCATAAATACGCGATTTCGCTTGAGAACTCGAAGTCGTGACCATATTCTTTCGCAATTATTTTGAAGCAACAACATTCTTTGACGCAATGACCGATACGATTTTGGACAGTGACTACTTCGCCGACGATGCTGATTCGTAGCGGTATGTCGCGTCAGTATCCCTTCCATCTCACCTGGTCAACTGATCTTCGTTCGATCTCAACTATGACGTTCGTGCCAACTTGCCGAATCAATCGCTACTACGACCCCTCGACCGATTCATTCATCTCGGTCGATCCCGACGTGCAACAGACTGATCAGCCGTATGTGTTCGTGAACGATGATCCGCTGAACGCGGAGGAATCCGTTGGGACTTCAAGGTAGTGCAGGCGTCAAAGCCGAGACGGAGTATCGAGAAGCAGTGGCTAAGAAATGTGACGGACATCCGGAACGAGATGGATGTCGAGGTCTCGATCTAGGGGTTGATTTGATTAAGGCCGCTGTGTTTACAGGCGCGATGGTAGGCGGCGCGGCGTGTGTTGCAGCCACGGCGGGAATATGTGGTGCTGCCGCTTTTACCGTCGGCGGAATTGAGTTTTCGGGCGGCGCTATAGCTGTTGGAATTGCAACCGGTGCTGTGGAAGGAACTACTGATTACGCATTGAGTCCTGGAAAGCAATCGGTTCAAGGTTTTGTAAAGAGCGCCGCATTGGGTGCAGTGTCGGACGCTATTTACGTTGGGGTGCCTGAGGAGGCCTTGTTTGGTGGTCTTGGCGAAGGGGCTCATGCAGCTCAATTGACTTGGTCTGAAGCCCTTCGATACCTTCCCCGATACCTGCTGAGCGCTTTCAAATAAGTGTCAATCGTAAACCGAGTTCGTAGGGCTGCCGGCACGAGGACTGCTACTGACGTATTGATAGATACTCTCTTCCACTCGCGACGGAAACGCCAACTTTCAGATGTCGAGTCGGTACTGAGTGGCGAACGCAGGCTAGTCAGGTGTTACCAAAAGCCTGATTCTAGAGAACGCAGGTTGCACTGGAAACCCGGCAGCCTCATCGTTTCAAAAGATGAAGTTGTGTGGAAAGGTTCAAGGCGAAGTTGGAAGACGATTGTCCTCCAACCGGGCCATTGGAAAACACGGACTAGGCGAGTGCCGAAGGAAGACCATGTCTATCACTCATTCTGGATCATTGAATGCACTAACAATACTGGCACGGTCACATTTGCAGTGCCGAGACTGGATGTTGAACTTTGTGTAATGGCTATCAACGGAGCAACTGGCTGATATCTTCATATTCAAATCTGGATAGTGGGTCGTGTTCGCGCTTTGTTCGAGATTCGACATCTAGTAAGAACAACTCGATTGAGCCTCATGATTGCTATTTGGCGATGGAGAGACTCTCCGCCGAGCAAACCGATACAGGAAGCTTCAGAGCTAATTGCCAGCGCCGAACCTGGTCAAGGTTTTGTTCAACAAGTGCAATTACGAAGTTTGCACCGACTTGCCCAATCAATCGCTACTACGACCCGTCGACTGATTCGTTCATCTCGGTGGACCCCGACGTGCAAACGACTGACCAGCCCTACGCATTCACGAATGATGATCCGCTCAACTCGACGGACCCACTGGGTCTGGGAGCCCAAGCAAACGAGGCCCTCACTGCTTCATTAAGCGAGTTGGCGGTGAGACAGAGAGCCTTCACCGAGGATCCGACTTCCGCGAACAAAGCTGCCTTGAACGCACTTAAGAATCGTGTCGAGACCTATGCGGACTTGGTTAATAAGGAAGACGCTCAGGCCGTTGTCGCTGCGACAAGTGGCAGCACGACGGAGGTGCCATCGGAGGTGGCGAGCGCAGAGTCTCAGCAGAGGGCCGCTTATATGTGCGAGGCCAAAGCGACGGGAATAATCGTCAAGGGTGGAATTACGGGAAGCGTAATTGCGGGCGCAGGTGGTACCACTGACGCCCTTACGGTATTTGGAATTGAAGTCGCCCCGGAGCTCACCGGGATTGTTCTCATCGGTGCGGGCATAGTTGTGATAGTTGGTTCGATTGTCGCTGGGGGCTATCAAGAGAGTGAATGCTGATGACAGATCCAAAGGTCTCCAACGTGCGGAGAAACTTGTACGCTATAATTCCGCCGATGTGCATTGTTCTGAGCGGGACTGCAGCGGTACTTAGTCACACCCGATTTCCGAGTTCGCAATTCTTGTTGAATGTCTCTACGTCGTCAATATATGGAATCATTTGGTCAATTATTCTTTTGGTCATCGTCCTCGTTTACTTTCGAAGAGATGGCACACTCATTCGAACGAGTGCGTGCGTGGCAGGATTCGTCGGCTTCCTAATTCTTGAGTCAGCTTACGAAGTGCCAATGTTCTACGACGCATCTCAAACATCAGGCGTGCCAATTAGTGAGAAGTATTTCATTGCTATGTCCCTAGTTACGATCGTCTGGGTTCTTGGCCTATGGTGGTTTGTCGAGGCCCTTTCAATAAGCAAGCACGCTGGAGATTGGAACAATACCGTTTGGATAAGGCAACGGAATTAAATCGGAAGTTCACGTCCCTTTGGGCACCTCCTTATCGGACGAGAAGATAGATGCGGCGGCCCGCTCAAAAGTCCTGGTCAATTAACTGTTCGAGGATTGAAGTTGTGGCGCTTGTGTCGTCATGCTCAATCAATCGCTACTACGGTCCGTCGACCGATCAGTTCCTCTCAGTCGACCCCGATGTGCAAACGACTAACCAGCCCTACGCATTCGTGAATGACGATCCACTCAATGAGACTGATCCGCTGGGTCTATGCAAAGGAATCATTGGATGCATAGAGTCAGCAACTAAATCAGTGGTGCATGGGATTGAATCTACGGTCGCGAAAGCGTTTGCAAAAGGAGTGGCCAATCAACTTCCCGACAACAGCGGAATGACAATGGGGCTTTTCGGAAGTGTCTCGATTGCAAATGGTGTTGGGGGCAAGGTGTGCGCGTGTGCCGGTTCTAAAGGAAACGGTAAGCCATTTGCGAGTCTGACCGTTGGAAGTGGTGCAGGATCTGCGAACGCGTCGATCGGTGCAAGTTTTGAGTTGAGCAACGCCCAAGCGGCGTCGCAACTGACAAAAGAATTCGCTTACGGCGGCGCTTCGTTTGGTTCGGGACCTTCGGCGACTGTTGAAATAGAAGTTGGAAAGACGGCTTCGAATAGAGATATATACATTGTTGAGGCCGGGTTAAGTCTTGCCGCTCAGCCTGGCTTCAGTTACGAGAATGGTGTGTCGTATACATGGGCAAAGAACTATTAGTGGTGAACAACCCAAATTACATGAGCGACATGTCCATCCGTCACTGGCGAGTTCGCTCTATTTGGATCTCGACAGGTTCACCGTTTTTTCAATTTCCGTGGCCGATTGCAACCTTCACAGTGTCAGATGGTGGAGTTGAGCTTAGAGCGGGACGCTTCTTTCGGTACAAATGGCAAGTTCAGTTTCATGACATACAAGACGTTCTGTTCAATGGAAACGCGTTCTTCATTATCGCGGCCAACGCGGAATTTGGCCGCGTGATTGGAACGGTTAGCATTTCGAAAGAATTTGAGCGCCATCTTCAGACACGAGGAGTCAAGTATCGGTGGATTCCTGAAGATTTGAAGAGACTTCAGTCGACCAAGAAACGACAGTTACTGGTTCATTACCCGGAACAATAGGCACGGCCGCCGGAAGTTGACGTATTTCGTAAACTAAGTTTTATTCGGTTATGGGTAGTCTCAGTACGCCGAGAATCCGAACGAGTACAGGCATTGCTACGTCGAAGCAAAATTCCTGGTCAACTCAACCAACGCAAAATCCAATTACGTCGTTTGGGCCTACATGCTCGATCAATCGCTACTACGATCCCTCGACCGATTCGTTCATCTCGGTGGACCCGGACGTGCAGTCGACGTACCAGCCGTATGTGTTCGTGAACGACGATCCGCTGAACGGGACTGATCCGTTGGGACTTTCCGGACAAGAAATCTTGAATGAAGCTGGGCAGGCACCGTGCCAGGGGGCATGTCCAAGCATGTTCACTCAGATTGCTGATCACTGGCGCGGAATTACCAAGGTGGTAAATACCGTCGCTACGGTCGCCGCGGCCGTAGCTTGTGGTGCGTCTGTTGCCTGTGGAGCAACCCTCGGCGCTGTTTTGGCAGGGAGCTATTACGCCGAAGGGCACGCGGGCACCAAGAGTTTCTCGCTCGCCGCGCTTGCTGAGATTACCGGTTTTGGATTGGCCACTGGAGGAGTCGGTGCGTACGGTTCGGGACTGGTGGAATCTGGTCAAGCGGAGATTGACCAGTTGACGGGACAGAGCTTCTTGGCGAAGGCATTGCATCCCCTTCAAACGACAGGTGCCTATCTCACGAACATCGGGAAGGTTCTAATCGGTATGGCATTGAAATATGGCGCACCCACGGTTGGTCTCGAGCAATATCTGAACGACCGACGATGAAGATGACGGACGCCCCAGGTCCGTTCTCGGAGCAAGGTGAAGAGCGTCGCGAGGTGACATTCGGGCCTGATAGCGCCTCGTACGCGACAGTCATAGGCGGTATCCCTCTTTTATTGGGCACCAGCATTTTCATAGCGGTCCTCAACGTAAAATTGAGCGGAATCTCGGTTCTGTTGTTTTTGTTTGGTGGATGGTATTTGGTTCGTTGTATTACCGTGAGCCGAATTACGATTCAACTCTCAGGATTGGAAGTACGCAGTCCAATTCGAACCTTCGAAGCAAACTGGCACTCCATCGCGGAAATTCGCCGCGCAGCCTTTATTCGTATTCATTCGACAGCGGGTCAGATTTATAAAGTGCCGCTTTATTCAGAATCACCGCTTACTGTCTTGTTGATGAAGTACCTAGGCTCTTTCAAGAGTCATCACCGACTCGATGCGACGTTACAGAAATTTAAGAAATCGGCAGAGAGCACAAGCGATGTTTCGCACTATCACTTCTCGTGTCATTGGACGTTGCCATCCCGACGTTTCTTGATTGTCACTTCGCTCATCACTGGGGCAGTTGAGGCGGTCGCTTTCATTCGCATTTGAATCGCTTTTCCAATTCATCTAGTTAGACTTTGTCGATGTTAGCGCTTGACGACTCTCGAATTCGTACAGGTAGTCGCATCGTTCACAGCGCTCATCGCCCCTGGTTAAGTCATGCAACTCAGTATCGAACAACGATAATCGCACCAACTTGCTCAATCAATCGCTACTACGACCCCTCGACCGATTCATTCATCTCGGTGGACCCCGACGTGCAGCAGACCGACCAGCCCTACGCATTCGTGAACGATGATCCGCTGAACGCGACGGATCCTTCAGGGCTCTCCGGTCAAGAAATTATTAATGAAGCAATACCGTGCACGGGAAACTGCACGGGCGAAAGTCTTGTATCAGTCATCTCTGATCACTGGCGTGGCCTTGCACAGATTGCAACCATTGCAGTTGGACTTGCGGGTTGTGCGACTGTAGTTGGTTGCGTGCTTCTTGGCGCGGCAACTGGTGGTGCGTTTTACGCCGAAGGGTCGGCAGGTACTTCTAATTACTCAGTATTAGGGCAATTTGCTTCCATTGGCGCAGGATCTTTCTTCGGAGCAGCCAACGGAGAAGGTCAGGTTCTTATCGAGAAAGGGTCCGAACAAGTAACTCAGACGTTTGACAAAGGATTGTTACGGGTTCTTGCAAACCCAATTGAAAGTGCGAATGCAGTTGCTAAGGGTTTGGCGAAGGTCGCATCAGGTGCGACTGTCAAAGTCTCAGCAGAAGTTGGGGACTTGATTTGCGACGCTCATCGAAGGTGTCCTTGAATCTAAACGGCGACTCAACGTGCGATCACTTTGGACCTGACTTTTATGGTCGTGTCGGACTCTTTTACTTGCCCATTATTTTGTTGGGCTCGACAATCATCTCCTTCTTGCTACCGGACTTTGCATTTGAAATAGTTCTCACTGGTTGCTTATCTGCGTGGTTACTTTGGCAATACGGAATAAATGCACGAATTGATATCTATCGTGACCGAATTGCGTTCCATTCCTTCGTTAGGGAGTTCTCGATTCCTTGGACCGCAATTGACACCGTGATTACTACGCCACGTTTTCGATTTCGGGACCACAATGGCAAGGAATATTATTGTCCCCTCTATCCGAACTCCTGGCAGAACGAGACTTTCCTTCGGTCGACTCGTTTCAAAAAGCGGCGAGATGCCATTGTCGATTTGGTAACGCAGACGTATGCGGCCCGGAAACATGAGGGGACTTCAAATCTGGAGGATTTGGCAATACGTTATGAATTGCCGAGCTTAGCCTTCCTGATTTCTGCAACTTCCATATCAATATTCTTTCAATTCATCTCACTTGTATGGAGGTGATTGTCGGCACAACTGAATTTACGAGTCCGATACTTGTATCTCGTTGGCCTTGCTGGGGGTCTCACTGTCTTATTCGAGCTCTGCGAACGATGATCCGACGGTGGAGAGCCTCGGCGACTTACGGAATCTTAAATGTAGTTACGAGTCGGGTTGCTCTCATTTTTCCTGGTCAACATCAATGGACTGGGTGCGATTTGTACGTTCATCGCACGGATGCTCAATCAATCGCTACTACGACCCGACGACCGATTCGTTCATTAGTGTCGACCCCAAGGTGCAGCAGACCGACCAGCCCTATGCGTTTGTGAACGATGATCCGTTGAACGGGACGGACCCGCTTGGCCTGTGCTGGATTTGTAAAGTTTTCACGTCCGCAGTCAACTCCGTGGCGAAAGTTGCAACTGACGTAGGAGACTTTGTTAACAAGTACAAGACGACCATTGCCCTTGCCGCGATATCCACAGTGGCGATCGTCGCCACTGGCGGTGTCGCTGGTGCGCTGCTGGTCGAAGGTGCGGCTGCGTTGGATACTTTGACGGCGACTGCCGAAGTCGCTGAATCTGGTGCCGAGGCCGGAGACTTTGGCGAACTCCTTGGCGCGGCAACGGAGAAGCTTTCGGCATTGACCGACTTAGGAGTAACTGCCGTCAAGACCGCCCTAGTTCTGACGGTTCCTGCCGTGAGCCTTGTTGCGACCGTTCATGAGGCGGAAGTAACTTCAAAATCTACGAGCACGAAGAAGAAGTGATTCATGTCTGAGAGAGGCGGCAACGGCCCAGACCGATATCCCCCAAACGGTTCCCTCGTTGGTGCGGCTGCGGTTCGAAGGCGGAGAAAGCGTTATCGTCGCGCCTCGTTGGTACTGTTCGTACTACCGTTCGCCCTACTACTTCTCGTCGGTGTCATTGTTTCGAATGCAACATTGGTCGAGGCTGGTGTTTGCGGAGTTGTGATCTTCGCGATATCGACCCAGATCCTCGTTGCAGGCCTTGTCGAGACGGGTCGGTCTGAGACAAGGGACTCAACCTCACCGAGGTATCGGCACGTATCTCGGGCGGCCGCCATGGAGTTCTTCGGTGTGACAACCGTGTTCGGATTGACTTTGGTGATTCCGAGCCGAATAATCTTTGCCACGCCCCACCCAATTGCGAACAAGATTGTCCTGCTCATTGTGATTGTGTTCGGCGCTTTGCTGGTATATCGGACTTACGAGCGAGGACTTGTCGAAAGGCAAACGAATTCGATTCGGATTCACTACCTTTTCCGTAATCAATCGGTCTGCCTTGATCAGATTTCCGGAATCGAGTTGGTCGAAAGCAGTTTTCCGGTCACCTCGGTCACAGTTGGTCTTCGGTTGGAGACAGGGAAGTTGCTACCCGTGCCAAATCTGCGCTTTCACTGGAGAGACCTCCGGGACGTCAAGGGAGACGTTGCGGTTATACGAGAAGTGGATCGATTGACGCTGATGATCGACCGACAGAACTAACGTCGAACAATGATTCAACCCCAAGGGAACGAAGACGATCTCGGGCGCTCGATTCTCTTGGCAGACCCGATTTCTCACATAACGATTCCTTTGGTGCGTTCAAGGTGAATGAGGGTCCGTCGATCTCGGAAATTCGTCCAAATGCTGGAAGCCCTCGATTTTGCTCCCACCGGAATTTTCAGGGAATCGTACATCAATCTCCCTGGTCAACGACCCCGACTACGAGGTGTTCGCGACCCCGTACGGTGGAATCCGTACTCAATCGCTACTACGATCCCTCGACCGATTCGTTCATCTCGGTGGACCCCGACGTGCAGCAGACTGATCAGCCGTATGTGTTTACGAAAGATGATCCGCTGAATGCGACGGATGCCGTCGGCTTCGGCCCGCAAGCAAATGAAGCGCTAGCGACTTCTTTGAGTGCATTGGCAGCGAGGCTCAAAGCACTTGCAAGGAATCCTTCTTCGGCCAATAAGGCAGCTATGAATGCGCTGAAATCTCGGGTGGAGACCTACGCGAACCTCGTGAACAAGGAAGATGCTCAGGCTGTTTCCGCTGCTACAGATAGTGGCATAACAGAGGTGCCGTCAATGGTGGCGAGCATAGAATCTCAACAAAGGGCTGCGTATGCTTGCGAAGCGAAAATTACCAGCATTGTCATGAAGGGTGGGGCACCAGACGTGTCATCGCAGTAGGTGGGGGCACTACTGACGTTCTTGGTGTCTTTGATATTGCGGTTGGCCCAGAAGCCTTAGGGATTGGGTTAATAGGATTCGGGATCGTAGTGATTGTTGGATCCGTTGTCGCCGGCGGGTATCAAGAAAGTGAACGTTGGTGCTAAAGAACTCATCGTCTAATCGAAATCGGCGCCTATTTGCATTGATCCCTCCGATGTGCATTGCGCTAAGTGTCGCGGCGACTGCTCTAAGCCGTTGTCGCGATTCGACTTCGCAACTCTTGTTCAACGTCTCGACTTCATCGGTTTATGGAGTCTTCTGGTCAATAATTCTGTCCGTCATTGTTTGCATTTGTTTTCGTCACGAAGGTGCACTCATTCGAACTTGCGCCTTAATTGCGGGATTCGTTGGTTTCGTGGTTTTGCAATCGATGTACATCGTACCGATGTTTTTTGAAGCTTCTCGGTTGTCTTCTCGCCCAATCAGCGAAGGGCATTTGATAGCAATGTCTCTGGTCGCGATGTCTTGGATTCTCGGCATTTGGTGGTTCATTGAAGCCTTCTCTCTGAGTGTTATTGCAGTCGATTGGAAGAACACAATTTGGACTCGCGGTAACAGGCGATCTTGAATGGATAGACCTTTAGGGTTTGGTGCAAGTCCCTAATGGCCTACGCTCAAATTCTTTCATGGAGATTAGTGAACGGTGACGCTCTGCTGTCCACGAAGTTGTAAATACGTATGCCAAGTCGTCGTCTCCCGTCGCCCTTGGTTGAGTTTCAAAATTCGAAAACAAACACCGTCGGTCGAGATGAACGAATCCGTCGCTGGGTCGTAATAGCGATTGATTAAGCTTCCTTAGACGGAAGTCCCTTCACAAGCATCGGGATCCGTATTTCTGATGGGAAAGTTGAGCGAAATCCTTCGGGGCGCGAGGAGTACTCGGCCAAAAGCTTGACGGCTTTCAATGTACGCATGCGCTTGATTGGCATCTTGCAGATCGAAGATTCGATCAATGACGACGCGAAGCTCGCCCCTTTTGATTAATTGCAGATGATTCGCAATCATCGCGTAGGCACGAGCGTGAAAGAAAAGTTCGGCGCCCAAGAAGTAGCCCGACAACGTTTGGTTGTTTCCGCGCATCCTTGAAATGTCAACCTTCTCGGCTGACGAACGACCGGCGTCTCCAACAGTCACGCATCGTCCCCGATACGCGAGCGAATCGAGACTTCCCTGCAGTGTGAGTCCCCCGACTGAATCGACGACCACGTCAACGCCACGTCCGTCAGTGAGTCGACGCGCCTCACTGACGAAGTCGTGTGTGACGTAGTTGATGCCTTCGTCCAAGCCCAAGTACTTCAGTCGTTCAAGTTTCTCATCACTCGAAGCGGTCGCGAAGACGCGCGCGCCGGCACGCTTGGCCATTTGGATTGCCGCGATGCCCACTCCCCCCGCCCCCGCATGCACGAGAACGGTCTCTCCTTTCACGAGATGCCCGAACTCGAACAGACAATCGTCCGCGGTCCCAAAGGGCACTGGCACGCACGCGGCATCTTCGAGGGAAACACCATCGGGAATTCTCCAGGTAAACGATTCACCGGCGGAGCGAAGTTCCGCGTGTGAACCATCCACGCCGGTGGTAACAACTCGATCGCCGACCGCAATCTTGGTGACCTCGGCCCCAACTGCGATCACTTCGCCCGAACACTGATATCCCACGATGTGGGGCACATTGCTCATTTCGCCTCGGAGCCGATTAAGGGTGTCGCCACCTTCAATGCTCACGAAGGCGACTTTGACAAGTACGTCGTTCGTCCCGACGAAGGGATCGGGAACGTCCTCGTATCGAAGGACGTCGGGTTGTCCCGTTTCGTAGTACACCGCTGCCTTCATCAAGACTCCCTTTCCCTCACTTGATCACATGGTAACGAGGCTCGCGAACAATGGTGCGCCTGGGTTCTGTCGACTGCCAGGCAGAACACTTTGAATGAAGGTACGCGCGAACTAAGTCGTGAAGGTTATTCACTCGCAACGATACGCGCACCCGCCGATCACGTCGCGAATTCAGCGCAGCGTGATGAGATGGATATCTTGAATTCCTGGATTCGAACGGAGCGCGTCGACAACTTCGAGAGGTGTTGGTGAACTGGTAGATAACACCATGAGAGCGGTCTTGGTCTTTGGATCTGGACCCACCGCCATGGACACGATTGATATCTTTGCTTCGCCTAGAGCAACACCCACCAAGCCAATCATCCCCGGTCGATCGTCGTTGTGAACAACGAGCATCGAACCAGCGGGCGGTATCTCCACACTGTGCCCATCGACACTTACGATTCTCGTTTCGAGACGAGTGCCGATGGTCATCAACGTTCCCGCAACCGCATGCTCGCCCGAGCGAACGGTGATCAAATTGACATACTCGGGCGAGTCGACGATGGCCATTTCGCCATAGGTCAGATTATGTTCAGCAGCCAGTTGTGGCGCATTCACGAAGGAAACGCCTTCGTGACCAGTCGAGACCAACAAGCCTTTCAGCGCACACAGTGTCAATATCTTGGTGCCCGAACCAGCGAGTTCCCCCTGGTACGTCACCTCAAGGTCCGCGGGCTTACCGTCAAGCAGTCCGCCGATGAAACGACCGAGCACCTCAGCGAGTCCCATAAATGGGCGCACGACGTTCGACACTTCACCCGCCGCGACGTTGACCGCGAAGGGAACGAAATCACCAGCGAGGGCCAATTGAACCTGCTCGGCAATGGTGACGCCGACTTTGTCCTGCGCCTCGGCGGTCGAAGCGCCAAGGTGGGGAACCACGACCACCGAGGCAACTCGAATAGTGGCGATTCGGTCGTGGGTTCTTTTTCGAACACGTCTAAGGCGGCACCTTGCACGTGGCCACTCTTTATTGCTTCGGCGAGATCGGACTCGTTGACGATGCCACCTCGAGCCACGTTGATGATCCGCACGCCCCGCTTTGTCCTCTTTAATGACTCCGCATTCAAGAGATTCGTCGTCTCCTTGTTCTTAGGCAGGTGGATCGTGATGAAGTCACTCTGGGCGAGCAGCGAATCAAGCTCCATTAACTCAATGCCCATGTGACGAGCCCGCTGTTCGGAGATATAGGGGTCGTAGGCCACGATGCGCATGCCAAAGGCGAGCGCCCGTTGGGCGACCAGCGCACCAATCTTGCCCAACCCAATGACACCCAGCGTCTTGCCGTGTAGTTCGACACCCTCCCACTTACTCCGCTCCCATTTGCCGTTCTTCAACGCAGAGTGCGCCTGGGGAATGTTGCGGGCTTGGGAGAGAAGCAACGCCATCGTCTGCTCCGCGGCGGACAAGATGTTTGACACCGGGGCATTCACCACCATCACGCCCAGTTCGGTCGCCCGGGTAACGTCGACATTGTCAAGGCCAATACCAGCACGCCCGACGACGATCAGATCCTTCGCCGCTTCGAGAGTAGGTGCATCAACCTGGGTCGCGGAGCGAATGATCAACGCGTGGGCTCCTTCGACGGCCTTGATGAGCTCATCGGGCGAAAGACCCAGTTGAATGTCGACATCGTGGCCGGCATCGCGCAGTTGTTGCAGGCCAGAATCGGCAATCTCTTCAGTTACAAGTACTCGGGCCACCTCGAAACCTTTCGCTAAGTCCCTTAAGCCTAAAGCAATCGCGGAGGGGCTCAGCCAGCGGCAACCAAGAGCGCGAAGCGATCAAGGCCTTCTTTGAGATCATCGTCGCCGAGGGCGTAACTGAGTCGAAAATATCCTGGCGTACCGAAGGCTTCACCCGGAACGACCGCGACCTTTATTGTTTCGAGAAGCGTCTCGGCCAATTCCGCTGACGTCGAAGCCACCCTTCCTTTGAGTGACGTTCCGAGCAAACCTTGCACGTTCGGATAGCAATAGAAGGCTCCCTCCGGCTCGGCACAGGAGACTCCATCAATTGCGTTCAGCATCGAGGTCATCGTCTGACGACGTCGATCAAAGGCCGCACGCATCATCGAGACCGCCTCGAGATCGCCGTTGAGCGCGGCAATCGCCGCGCGCTGGGAGATATTCGAGATATTCGAGGTCGTCTGACTCTGGTAATTAATGGCGGCGTTCATGATGTCGGGGGCTCCAATCATCCACCCGATTCGCCAACCCGTCATTGCGTACGTCTTCGCAACACCATTGACGACAATCCATCGATCGCCCAGCTCGGGAGCGGCCACCGGCATCGAAACACTCGTGGCGTCACCGTACACGAGGTGCTCGTAGATCTCGTCGCACATCACCCAGACGTCATGCTCCGCGGCCCAGCGCCCAATCGCCGCGACCTCGTCAGGGCGAACAACCGCACCCGTCGGGTTCGACGGTGACGTGAAGATCAAGAGTCTTGGTCTTGGGGGTGCGAGCCTTTTCGAGTTCATCGACGCTGACGCGAAAACCCTTGGCCTCACTTGTCAACACCGGAACGGGCACGCCACCGGCGAGGTACACCGCTTCGGGGTACGTGGTCCAATAGGGCGCAGGAATGAGCACTTCGTCGCCCGGATTCAAAATGGTCATGAAGGTCGTCGCGACCGCGTGCTTGCCACCGTTGGTCACGAGAACTTGACTGGGCGTGATGGCGAGACCCGAGTCACGCATTGTCTTCGCGACGATCGCCTCGCGAAGGTCTTGAAGTCCAGCCGTTGGCGTGTACTTATGGTTGCTGGGCTCGTAACAGGCTTTGGCGGCGGCTTCGACGATGTGCACGGGAGTTGGGAAGTCAGGCTCTCCCGCGCCGTAGCCAATAACTGGTTCACCGGCGGCCTTTAGGGCCTTTGCCTTCGCATCCACGGCAAGCGTCGCGCTCGGGGCGAGGCCCGCCAGCAGGTCACTTACTCTCGAGCTCATGGGCACCCCGTTCTTTTCCCTAGAGTTAAGTCTATGAGTTCCCCTGACGATCTTCGAATCCCCACCGACCTCTTGCCGCGCGACGGCCGCTTTGGCTCTGGTCCCTCAAAGGTGCGCACCCAACAACTCGACGCACTCATGAAGGACGCACCCACGTACCTGGGCACGTCACATCGTCAAGCCACGGTGCGCAATAAAGTCGGCGAGGTTCGTGACGGACTCCGAGACCTTTTCGCTTTGCCCGACGGATACGAAGTACTCCTCGGTAACGGTGGCACGACCTGCTTCTGGGATGCGGCGACGTTCCATCTCGTGAGCGAATTCTCCCAGCACCTCAGCTTCGGCGAGTTTTCGTCGAAGTTCGCCAGTGCGGTAACTGAGGCGCCGCACCTCAAGGATCCACAAATCATCAAGAGCGAAGTGGGCACCCATCCCAAGGCGGTCGCCAACGAAGCGGTCGACCTATATGCGCTGACCCACAATGAAACGTCGACTGGTGTCATGATGTCAATTGAGCGACCCGCAGGTTCGACGGGTCTCGTCGCGGTTGACGCGACGTCGGGTGCGGGTGGCTTGATGGTCGATCCGACACAGTTTGACTGCTACTACTTCGCCCCGCAGAAGTCGTTCGCGAGCGATGGCGGACTCTGGCTCGCGCTGTGTTCCCCGGCGGCGATAGAACGCATCGAAACCCTCGCGTCATCTGGCCGGTGGACTCCCGCCTTCTTCGATCTGAAGATCGCCCTCGATAACTCACGACTAAACCAGACGTACAACACCCCGGCGCTCGCGACGATTCATCTGCTCGCCAGTCAGATCAAGTGGTTCAACGAAAACGGCGGTCTCTCGTTCTCCGCGGGTCGATCCGCGAAGTCGGCCGAAATCCTCTATTCGTGGGCTGAAGCTTCAGGCTTCGCGACACCGTTCGTTGCCAATCCGAGCGAGCGCAGCAACGTCGTTGGAACCATTGACTTTAACGACGATATCGACGCCAACGTGATCGCCAAAGTGCTTCGAGCGAACGGCGTGGTTGATACTGACCCGTATCGAAAGCTCGGTCGAAACCAACTGCGTATCGCCATGTTTCCCAGTGTGGATCCTGAGGACGTGGCGTCCTTGTGCGCCTGCATCAACTGGATTGTGGGAAACCTTTAGACCGGTCGTTACGCTGGACCCATGTCGTCTTTTGGCACTCGTTGAGTCGGGTCCTCGTCACCGGGGCCACCGGGTACGTCGGTGGACGCCTCGTCCCAAGGCTCCTTGCCGATGGTCATCACGTACGTTGTCTCGTGAGAACACCCTCCAAACTCGAGGACGTCTCGTGGCGAGACGACGTTGAACTCGTCGTCGGTGCCATTGGTGACGATCTGCGCGAGGCAATGGACGCTGTCGAGATCGCCGTGTATCTCGTTCACGGCATTGGAGACGGTCCCGACTGGATCGCCAAGGAGAAGCATGACGCGCAGAACTTTCGTCGTGCCGCAGAAGAAGCGCGGGTGTCGCGCATCATCTACCTCGGGGGTATGGGAAGGGAAGACTCGGGCCTGAGCGATCATCTAGCGAGCCGCCACGAAGTCGGCAGGACCTTGCGAGCTGGGCAGATTCCCGTCTGTGAATTACGCGCCGCCGTCGTCATTGGATCGGGTTCGGCCAGCTTCGAAATGCTGCGGTACTTGGTCGAGGTACTGCCCATCATGGTGACGCCCAAGTGGGTCGCTACCAAATCCCAACCCATCGCCATCTCTGACGTCATCGATTATCTCGCAACAACGATCGCTTCGGCGAAACCCTTTGATGGGGTGTACGAAATCGGCGGTCCCGACGTTGTCTCCTACGCCGAGATGATGGCCCTCTACGCCGAGGTCGCGGGGCTTCGCCGCCGTCGACTGATCCCCGTTCCGGTGCTCTCGCCTCGACTCTCAAGTCACTGGGTGGGCCTCGTCACACCGGTACCCGCATCCCTCGCGCGTCCCCTCGTTGACAGTTTGGTCAATGAAGTCATCGTGCGAGACGCCAAGACCCACGACGAATTGGGTGACCCGAAACGCTCGCTTCGTGACGCCATCAGCTTGGCCTTAGGCGTCAGTCAACGCCACGAAGTGCCGACGACTTTCAGCGACGCGGATTTGCAAATGTTCGATTCCATCACCACCGACCCCTCGTGGGCCGGCGGCACGGACTTCGTTGACGTTCGTCGCGCGAGGACCAACGCGAGTGCGACGAGCCTCTATCATGCCGTCACGTCCCTCGGCGGCGCCAAGGGTTGGCATCGCGGTGAATTACTCTGGCGCGTTCGTGGGTTTCTCGACATCATCTGGGGCGGACCCGGTCTTCGCCGTGGCCGACGTCATCCAAGCAACCTGCGCGTAGGCGATCACGTCGATTTCTGGCGAGTCGTTGAGCTCCAAGCGCCCGGATTCGTGAAATTCCGTGCCGAGATGCGCTTACCCGGGGAAGCATCGCTCGAGTGGAGCATTGACGAACACGCCAACCAGACCGAGATCGTGCAAACGGCACGCTTCAAGCCTCGCGGTTTGCTCGGTCGCCTGTACTGGTACGCGATCGCACCGTTTCACGTGTTCGTGTTCGAAGGTTTACTGCGCGGCATCGTGCGAGACGCCGAGTCCAACTAGTCGGTGTCGCCGCCCGAGATCTCCGAGACTTTTTGCTTGCCCGCCGAGACGAACGGCATCATCGCACGTAACTTCTTACCAATGTCTTCAATCGGATGCTTTTTGCCGGCATCACGAAGTTCGCGGTAGCGCGGCCGCCCGATTTCATTCTCCTGGATCCATTCAGCCGCAAATGTTCCGTCTTGAATTTCGGTGAGTACCTTTTTCATCTCAGCCTTCACCTGATCGGTGATGATGCGCGGACCTCGCGTGAGATCGCCGTATTCGGCGGTGTCAGAAACACTGAAACGCATGCCAGTGATCCCTTCTTCGTACATCAAGTCCACAATCAATTTCAGTTCGTGCAGGCACTCGAAATAGGCACTCTCGGGCTGGTATCCCGCCTCGACGAGCGTTTCGTAGCCAGCGCGCACGAGGGCGGACACACCACCGCACAACACCGCCTGCTCACCAAAAAGATCAGTTTCGGTCTCCTCGGTGAACGTCGTTTCGAGCACGCCCGCGCGCGTCGCGCCGATTCCGTCAGCGTAGGCCAACGCAATGTCGTGGGCGTGCCCAGTGGCGTCGTGATGCACCGCGATGAGAGCGGGCACCCCTCCACCTTCGACGTAGGTCCGACGAACGAGGTGGCCGGGACCCTTGGGCGCCACCATCGCGACGTCCACGTCCTGAGGCGGATTGATCAAATTAAACCTGATATTAAAACCGTGTGCGAAAAGCAGACACTTGCCTGCCGTCAGGTGGGGCGCGATGTGCGCGTCGTACGTCTTTTTCTGTTCAGTGTCTGGTACGAGCACCATTATCACGTCGGCTTCGCGACACGCGTCGTCGATGGACAAGACGCGAAGCCCCGCTTCTTCGGCTTTCAGCACCGACGACGAGTCATTTCGAAGACCCACGCGCACGTCATAACCGCTGTCGTGCAGGTTCAAGGCGTGCGCGTGCCCTTGCGAGCCGTAGCCGAGGACGGCGATTTTCCTCGCCTTCAACAATTCAGGTTTGGCGTCAGCTTCGTAGTACATCGTGGTCATGATGAAAAATTCTCCGTGTTGGGGGTCTTAGGCTCTGAGGTCGCCGTCTTACCGAGTCTAGGTAATAAGCCGCACGACGAGACCCGTCCGATGCAGCTCAACTTGCGAGAATGCCTCTAACGCCCGCTCCAGGTCGTCACATCCACCCGGGGTCGCCGCCAACATCACCGTGACCGATTTCGCGTCGACGTCGACAATCGCGGCGCCAGCTTCGGCGATGATGTCCAGCAGTGAGGTCCGATTATCCACGTCGGTCTGGATGGTCGCGAGCAGCAATTCGCGCTCGAGCGCGTCCTTGGGCGAGATGTCCGAGATCGCCACCACGTTGACCAATTTGTCGAGTTGACCCACGAACTGTTCCAACGGCGCGGACTCCGCGTCGACCACGATCGTGACGCGTGAAAATCTGGCATTACTTTCGGCGGGGGCTACCGCCAGCGAATAGATGTTGAACCCACGACGCGCGAAGAGCCCCGCGATACGCGCCAGGACACCGCCTGTTCTCTACCAGCACCGACAAGATGTGGTGACGCACCGGCGTGTGATCAAGAACACCTAAATAGGGCTCGGGGGGGTCACTTCGCACCTCCTCTCTGCAAGGGGTGCACGACAATGTCATCGTTGCTCGCTCCAGCGGCGACCATCGGAAAGACCTTCTCCGATGAGTCGGTTCGAAAGTCGATGACGACCGGAACGTCGTTGATCGAATTCGCCTCGTTGATCACGTCGCGCATCTCCTTCGAATTGGTCGCTCGCAGACCAACACAGCCCATGGCCTCGGCCCACTTCACGTAGTCGGGCAGGTCCGCCAAGAGATAGACCTCCGAGTAACGCTCGTCGTAGAACATCTCTTGCCACTGGCGCACCATGCCTAGATACGCGTTGTTGAGGATTGCCACCTTGATGGGTATCCCTTCGGAGCGAGCGGTTACCAGTTCTTGGGCCGTCATCTGGAAACAACCATCGCCGTCGATGCACCAAACGGTTCGATCGGGGCGACCCACTTTGGCTCCGATCGCGGCCGGAACGCCAAAGCCCATGGTGCCCGCGCCCCCTGAGTTGATCCACGTGCCGGGCTCTTCGAACTTCCAAAACTGCGATGCCCACATCTGGTGCTGACCCACGCCCGAGGTGACGATTGTTCCCGGTTCTGCCTCTTGCGCGATTGCTTCGATCACGCGTTGGGGTCGCGAGAGCTCCGTCGAGTGAGCGGCTCGTCGTAGACGAGAGGGTACTGCTCTTGCCACGAGCGAATCTCCTTCCACCACACGTCCAAGTTTCTGTGGGCGTCGCGCTCGAGAGCGTCAAAGGCGCGAAGGGCGGCACCGACGTTGCTCTGCAGTGCCACGTCGGCGAAACGAACCTTGTTGAATTCCGCCCGGTCGATATCGACGTGGATCACCTTGGGCGTCCAGCGGCGAAGGCAGGAATCTTTCCGGTCACTCGGTCATCAAAACGAGCACCCAGCGAGATCAAGAAGGTCCGAACGCTGTATCGCGGTCACCGCGCTGTACATGCCGTACATGCCGGGCATGCCCAGGTGTTGCTCGTGCGAATCCGGGAAACGCACCACGCGCCATCAGCGTGGTCACGACGGGCATCTTCGTTCGTCTCGGCGAAAGCGAGGAGTTCTTTGGAAGCGCGCGATTTCAACGATGCCACCGCCAACGTACAAGACTGGTCGTTCGGGGGTGAATACGAGTCTACGGATGGCCGCTTGACCCGCCTCCCAGATCGAGTCTCGACCTCGGGGTGGTAACCGGGTAAGGTCGAACTCTTCGATCGTCGTCTGGCACCCACCAATCGATCATGGACTGGGTGAGGTCCTTCGGTACCTCGATCAAGTACTGGTCCCGGTCTGACCGGTCGTGGCGAGGTGAAAGGCCGCGGCGACAGCCCGAGGTATCTCTTGGGCGGACTTCACGAGGAAATTGTGCTTAGTGATACCCATCGTGATGCCGGTGATGTCGCACTCTTGGAATGCGTCCGTACCAATCGAAGCGGACGCGACTTGTCCGGTGATGACCACCAGCGGCGTTGAATCCATGTGGGCGTTACCAATGGGGGTCACGATGTTGGTCGCTCCGGGTCCCGAAGTAACCATCGCGACGCCGGGACGCCCGGTGGCGAGCGCGTAGCCCTCGGCCACGTGTCCGGCGCCTTGTTCGTGACGCACGAGGATGTGTCGAATCGTCGAGTCGATGAGTGGGTCATACACGGGCAGAATGGCCCCTCCGGGGAGACCGAAATCGTGTCGACGCCCTGTTGCTCGAGACTCTTGATGAGTGTCTTGCGCTCCTGTTAATTGCACGGTGATCCTTTGTTCTTAGATATGAAAAAAGGCCTCCCTAATTTGGGAGGCTCCGCGGTGTACGACTGAGCGTGACTACCGGCGCCAGGCGCCTACTACTACAGAAAGAATCGTTGACGTCGTCACGCAACAATCTAAGCACACCGCGTCGCCCGGGACAAAATTCTTAGCGGCGGGCCTGGAGCTCGGCGATAACGGCCTTTCCATTGGCTTGACCCTTGGTTTGCTTCATTATCTGTCCAATGAAGAACTGGGCGCGAGCTTCTCGTCACCATCGCGGTAACGCGGCCACTCCTCTGGGTATG
>CAWICL010000034.1:0-21506 GCA_963834545.1 uncultured Acidimicrobiaceae bacterium
GAAGTCGTTGGAAACGATCGAATGTGCGAAGTTCGAGATCACCGAACGCGCGCGCGTGGTCGTCATTAATGCTGACGACGACCGACTTGAACGTTGGGTGGGCACCTTGGAGCAACAAGGCAAGCGCGTGCGAACTGCCGGATCCAAAAACGTGAACGCCTCGGTGCTTGTGGCGGTTGAAGGCGAGCAATGGTTGGTGCGCGTGGATGGCGTTGAGGTCGATTGTTCATGGCTGTTCCGGGGGTGCAACCTACGAACGTCGCCTGTGCCATTGGCGCCGCCCTCGAAGCGGGTGCTGACGTGTCGACTCTCGTTGCCCGCCTCGACATGATTGAACCGGTGGCTAATCGTTCGACGGTGGCGGTTGCACCATGGGTGTCGCGGTCATCGATGACACCTTCAATGCCAATCCCGCGAGCGCGGCGGCGGCGATTTCGCTTCTCTCGTCGCTCGAGCTTGCCGGGCGTATGGTCGTGGTGACTCCAGGTCTCGTGGAACTTGGCGTCGAGCAAGCATCGCAAAATCGACTTCTGGCCAAACTGGTGCGAAGTCATGGCGCTCAATTGATCGTTGTTGGCCGCACCAACGCCCGGAGTCTGAACGACGAAGATTCGATGGAATTGCTTCGATTTGACGTCCGTGACCAAGCCGTGGCGTGGGTGCGATCACATCTCATTGCCGGAGACGGCGTGCTGTACCTCAACGACCTGCCCGACCACTACCCTTGATGTCTTGATGACCAGACGAGGTGGACGTGACTAGTGCGGTGCTTTTCGGAGGACCAACCCCCGAACACGACATCTCGATTCACCTGGACTCCAGGCACTTCTGGTGAACTTCACCGTGGTGCGGTGGACGTCGTGGGTATTTATTGGACCAAGAGTGGTTCGTTTAACCGGGTGGCGGTAGAAACCGAGGCACATTCATTTCTCGATGGCGTACCAAAGGGTTCCGAAGAACTGACGCTGCGAGTGGGGACGCCAGGCGGCTTCTCGCTAGCAAACTCCAAACGAGGCCGCGACGCGTACCTGGAACTCGATGCCGTCGTGCTTTGCACCCACGGTGGTCCAGGTGAAGACGGAACAATACAAAGCGTTCTGATCTTGCCGGCGTCAAGTACAGCGGGCCGAGCGTCGCTGGCGCCGCGCTCGGGATGGACAAGTTCGCCTTTGGGGCCAGTGTTTCAGCGGCGGGTCTTCCTACATTGCCCCGAGCGCTCTTAAGTCACGATTCGCACGATCTGGCGTTTGACGGCCGTATATTCTCAAACCGCGTTACGGCGGCTGATCGATCGGCATCGACGTGGTGAAGGATTTCGCCACCGCACAAGCTCGCCTCACGAGCAATCCCCATCTGGCGAGGGGATGTGTCGTCGAGCCGACCGTCCTGATCTCACGGACGTGCAGATCGCGCTTCGCTCCTATCCAACTCTGCAGCTCTCGGCAATCGAGAGACCGCTGCGTCGAACGTCAAACGCCAAGATTCTCGATTATCGAGACAAGTACGTCGGTGGTGAAGGAATGGTGTCTGCGCCCCGAGAGCTCCCCGCAGTTCTCGCTGGCGGACGGCGTGAGACGATTGAAGCGGGGCTCGGCTCATTAGTGAGATCGCTTCAGTGCGTGGTATTGCCAGGGTGGACTTCTTGTGCAGCGAGAATGAGTTGTACGTCAATGAATTGAATACCATCCCCTGGATCGCTGTCGAAGTACCTTCTTCATTGATCCTGCCGTCTCGTTCCTGGAACTATTGACTGACTTGATTCGCGAAGCCATTGAGCGGCCAGCCCATCGTTACACCGCTTCCGGTGCTGATGGTGTGGTCCTTCGATCGGCGGGCTCGATCGCGCCAAATTGGCGTAGCCGAGGCACTTTATCGAGCGCCTCACAAAGCGCGTCGCTATAGGAATCAACGAGAAGTCCTTGGGACAGCGCCCAAAAAGCCAATTCGTAGTTCTCCTTCAACATCGCCTCGTGGTGCACCAAGAGTGCAGCCCACTCCGCGTCGCGTTGTAATCGCGCAAGGTACCCTTCGGCAAGAAACCATTCAAAGCCGCGAAGGGCACTCGCGAGTGGTTCGCCGTGAATGAGTTGCAACGCTTCATTGGCAAAAAGAAGCGGCATCAACATTCGACACCCCGCGCGCTCGAGCCACGAGTGTGTGAAACGCTTCGACGTCGCTCGTGATCCCGTGGGTCTTATAGAGACCGGAGGAGGAAACTGGGTGTAATCGGGGTCCCTCGTGCGTATTGCCGAGACTCTTGCGAACCGCACTCGCGGTATTGGCGAGCGTTCGCGATGATGCGTCGACATCGGCGTAATTCAGCACCCGAGTTCGAAGGCGATCGCCAGTGACTGGCTCAGATCGATGCAGCGCGAGATAGGCAACCATCTCGACGCATCGACGACGAAGGGTCGAGACGAAGGGCTCCACGATGCCGGAAATCTGGGGGTCGGATCTCAACATCTCGACCAGCACATCAGGCGAAGGATTTTGAACGCTCGAAGATGCTGTACGCGTCTTTGCAAAATGGTAAGCCACTTCACTTCGATTCAAGCTCCGTGGCTCGAGAGTCACGCACGACGCTCGAAGTTCATCGTCTAACTCCATTGCGTTCCCCCGGTAGACGACCATTGCTTGTCGCAGGGCGCGAACGGCGAGAGCGCGAACCAGAGTGCTCGGCGTGTCCTCAAAGATGAGTCTTCCTCGGTGGAGCGCAACGCACGACGAGGCGATGAGATCGTGACTCTGCTTCGCGTCCACGACAAGGGCGCCGCCTTCTCTCGCGAAGGCGAGACTCGTTTGACTCTTCTCTTGACTCAGGACCATGACGACGATGGCGTCGTTTGAGTCGACTCCGCCACTGCACTGAGTTCGTCGGGAACGTCAATGACCCCACTGATTCGATCGCCAATGAGTGTACGCAACTTCGCGATTATTGACGGATCGTATGCGCGGAGCTCTTCAATCACCGAGTCAACGTTGACCTGCGCGACATCGACGTCGCCTTGTTGAATGTGGTCGAAGCGCCGCTTTGCGATCAGCGCGAAGGGCAGGGCGCCAACGATGGTAATCGGAGTCGGGTCTTGTCCGTGACGATGTCGAGCAATCGGCACCGGAGTCGTTATCCACGGTGCACTCGAGATGTTCGTGCTGACTGATGACCTCGTGAGTGTGTTCGCCCCCGATGACGAAGCGCTCACGAGAAAGGGAAGAAGAGCCACAACGAGACCGGCGAGCCACGCACTCCCGTTCACGCCCACGCGAATCCCGCGACGCAAGCGCACAATGTTGCGCACGAATTGGACGACAAAGGTCAACCAGAAAATCCCAAGCGCAAGCAAGAGTCCTCGAACGAGCGTCGCGTTCGTGTGGTAACTCGTTTGGTTCCACTTCGAGACCACCGCGTAGGGAAGCAGGACGAAGTACAGCGCGAGCGCGATCCCGTGCAGGGGTCCAGTCGAGAAGCGCTTTAGGGAGCTGGAATAAGTTGCCACGTAAGTGATGCCCCCTTGATCGCTGAGGTAATCACCAGTTGACAACTTTGATTGTTCAAGACGTTGATCTCGTGCCCGACGTCGCGACCCAGTCCGTCGCACGTCAAGATGTTCAGGGTTTCTGAGGTGGTTGTGAGATTCCAGGCGCCGGGACCTTGCACGGGAATGTCGGCGACGCTGAGTGACGGATTGATCAGTCCTTCGAGAGCGCTTCTGGCGACGTTCGTCTTTGTCGAGGGCACGTTGGTGTTGACGGTCGAGGTGGTCGAGTTCGCGGACGATTCGTTCGTTATTGTCGTTGGTGGGGTCAAGATCGTGGTCGTTGACACGGGAATCACCCTTGCTCGCGACGTCGTTCGTGTCGTCGTCGTTGAGCTTTGCCGAGAGAAGTGGTGTGGTTCCAGGGCTACGTGCGTCTTGCTCGAAGTTGTGAGGGTGAAGACCAGGACGAGCAGTAACAGTGGGCTGGACCACATCAAGAGATGGGCGCTCTGCAAAGTGAAGCGGTGTTTCGTCATGGTTCTCGCAGGTTAGGGGTCTTGGCGGATAATTGCTATTCATGAGACAACGTCCTTTGCGGGGTCTAAATGAGATGTCGCACAGCGAAGTGTTGGAGCTCGGCTTGCAAGGAACTCGGAGCACTGTGATCGTATTTTGCGAGCTGTCGAAGCGATTGGCCTTCGAAGACGCGCGCGTAGGTGAGTTTGGCCAGACGTTCGTATTGACTCCCTCGAAAGCTCGAAAGTCGGGCGAGAAGGGGTGATTCCTGTTTTGCTGGCTCGTCTATCTGGTCGTAGAGCGAAACGACCTGAAGTGCGGCCTTTTCCTTCAAGAGCCAACGTCGAAGACGTCCGCGCAGCGCGGACAATATGTCAGGAGCGGCGTACTGACGAGATTGTCCCGACCAGTCGGTGAGTAGTTCGCTCGCGAGCCCGAGTGCCATGCCCAGTGTCTCACTGGGCTCGTCGATAATGCCTTCACCAAATCGCAGTTGGCGACACACCAAAACAATCCCGGGAATCAGGGTCTGGAGCAGCGCGCGATGGATTGCGGGATCGTGTGCTTCTTCGAGGAGGGCCTGGACGATTCCGGCGCGCTCGAGCACGTCTCTGCCCCCGCCTCGCTCGAGGACCTTCACCACGCCATAGAGGTCGTCTAGGGAATCCAAGCCCAAGCTGGGGTGTCGTGAGCTCAAAATCGTGAGGGCCTTTCGCGCCTCATTGGTTCGACCCGATCGCTCCCATTCGCGTCGGAGTTGTCCTAATACATCTGCATTTGTGGTCATGGCGCCAAGTAAAGGTCGCAAGACGCACTTGGCGACGACGTACCTCACGCCACTTTCCAGTCCTTTTCTCATGCTCGGTATCGTGCCTCACGCCACGCACTTTCGCACGCACATGATTGAGACCTAGGCTGTCCGTATGGACATCGAAGCCTTCTACGAGCAAAACGAGGCACGTCGCGAGAGCGCCGAGTTTGAATTCGGTTCCGAGTGGACTGATGCGTCGGACAACGAGTATGAACTTTCTTGGGTGGAAGCGACGGGCGAGTTGTACTTGATGGTCGAACCAGAGGCGCTCGTGAATGAGGACATCTTCGGGGACTTTCTTGTCTCAGACGAGGCGATTGACGACCTCACGGTGGTTGTCATTGGCAAGGTTGCCTCACTCGCGGCGCTCGAAGACCAACTCCTCGGCTGGGAAGACGCGATGCTCGAAGAAAATTCGCTTAGCTGGCTGTACCAGCGATTCCCTCAGAAGTAACTAGCCACCCTCGTAGGGATTCGAGGAGTCAGCGACGTTGCATATTCGCGTGAGCGAGGCAACCAGGTCTTGAAGCGGAACTCGTTCGGCTTCGTTGATCGTGGTCTGTAATGCATTCCAGCTTCCGTCGATGGACGTCGCGTTCGCTGCGTCTTGGGTTCCCTTGAGGAGTTCGCCCAACGCGTTGTTCTCAAGTGCATTTTGACGACTCGAACTGATGCCTGGTTTCTCACTTTGTTTCTGTAAGACGAGCGCTTTATCGACGTATCGACATGATGCACGGGCATCGGCAACTGCACCACCGACACCGCACGAACTCAACGTGATACTCGCGATCAGCACCGGGACGAGCAGTCCCAGTGAACGACTTAGCCGAGCCACGAATCAGCGGCCTGCAGCAAGAAATCACTCACTCGGTGTCCTCGCTCAAAAATGTCACAGAGGGGATCCTCGCCCTTGGCAACTTGGCTCAGTGAAATTGCCCGCCTCGCCACGATGCTGATGCGACGTTCGCTTGATTCGGTGGGTGAGGCGAATGAATCGGTGGCGGTCACTTCGAGAGGCATCTCCATGCCACCAATGGGTGCGAGGTCGATAGCGAGTCGCAGGAGATCAGGACTGTGGGGCATCGGAGGAAGACTCCAGGTGAGCACGAGGGGAAAATGGAACTCGTCGGGAGGATCGACTTCGTCGGGCAGACCCAACACGGCGTCTTCGAACGCGAGGAGCGTTCGAGGGTCGACGTCAAGCTCGATATGCAGATCGATTGGACCTCCGCAACCGTCCTCGGGATGAAGGTCGACCTCCCAGGCCTGACGCAATGAATACGTTTCAACGAAATGGCGCTCGTCGTGTACGTGAAACCCGTGGGTCACTGCGTGATCTTTCAAGTCTGCGACGAATCCAGCAACATCGATGGCGGCCATTGTTCCTTAGGTTACTCGGCATCCTCACTAGGGTGATTACGTGAAAGATGACATTTTGGCGCCACTGCGCTCGTGCGCCCTTGAGATTGGTGAAGCCGTTAAAGACCATCGTCACCTTGGTTTTTCTGGGAAGCGACCCACTCAATACCACCTCGATCTTGTCGCTGACGACGTTGCGCTGCGTGTACTCGGTGCGGCGGGATTTCAAATTGTGAGTGAAGAATCTGGAACAAGCGGTTCGGGCGAGTTCACCGTCGTCGTTGACCCGATCGATGGCTCGACCAACTGCGATCGCGGCGTGCCCTTTTACGCAACGAGCTTGGCGGTCCTCAAGAACGAGGAACTTGTTGCAGGTCTCGTGATGAATCAAGCGACGGGCACCGTTTTCGAAGCGGAAGTGGGTTCAGGCGCCACGCGCGATGGGGCGAAGATCCGTTGCAGTGAGCAGGTGAATCCTGCTGATGCGCTGATGAGCTTTCTGGTCTTCCCTCACGCAATCTCGATTGGTCCCAAGCTCGCGCGATGGGGGCAGCCAGTTTGGAGATTTGCCTCGTGGCTGACGGCGCACTTGACGTGTTCGCGGTGGCGCAGCGTTCGGCATTGAATCCCTGGGACTATTTGGCTGGGCTCTTGATACTTCGAGAATCCGGAGGTGTCGACGCCGACTATCTCGGTGATGAACTCGTGACCTCGAACGCAGTGCTTCGACATCCGGTGTTCTGCGCATCGTCGGCGCTGCTCGGTTACATGCTTGACGCGGGCAGGGTCTCGTTGCGTCGCGTCGCGGTGCACGTTGCTCGACGACGATTAACTCCTTTCGTCAAGGAAGACGGTACTTTGGTGACGAGCCCGATCGAGTGGACGGCGCCACCTTGATTTGAGCGCTCGTATTTCACGTTCCAGGTGACGGTGGACTCGCATCCGCGAGGCGTCAATTCTCAATGCGGGATCCCTTTCAACCATTTCATTGAGTCCTTCATCGAAGACCTTCAAGGTCACGACGCGATCGTGGAGTTCGCCAAGAACCGTCTGTACTTCTTCGAATAACGACGCCAGATTTTTTGCGGGTGTACCAAGTACCGAACTCGCCAACGAGGCACGGTATCGGGCTTTCTTCACCAGAATTCGAATGCGGTGCAGTTCATCGTTGGTGGGCGAGGTACCGTAACTATCAGCGACGAAGAATGTCTGGCTGAGTGTGGACCGCAAACCTTCGAGGAGCAAGATCGCCGCCGGCGATTGGGAAAGCAAGTTTGAACGGTACGGCGGCCCAATGACGGCAGCCGCGAGACGTGTGATCAGATCACGATATCTGTCGGAATTCATGTCACGGTGGACGTTCAGGAGCGCTATGTTCTTCATCACTTCCAGGCGCTCAATAAGGGAATCGAGAGTGCTGGAGCAATTGAACGATCAAGATTCGAGAAAAATGTCGCGCTGCACGTCGATGTCTCGACCTTGGCTGAGACTCGAACTCAACCACTTCAATTCCTTCGTGAGGTAACGAACATGATCCGGCCGCAATACGGCTTCCATGATTTTTATCTCAGCACGAAGTCGACGCGACGCAACGCGAATTTGATGGACGCCTTCGGGGTCGTTGTAGTTTCTCGCGATGTTGTCCGACCAGGAATCGTCCTTAACCCACGGCTTAGTAGTTGTCGCACGACGAAGTCCGCGGTCTCCTTCTCATTATTTCCATTTTGTGCTTCTTTCTTCTCCACGGTGGCATCTTTGCTCACTCGGGTCATCAGCGCCACGGGCATTTTTTAGAAAGTCCGTCATTTTTCGTTACCGCAGAATGCGATGGTTCAACACACATCGAGTTTGGGGCAATCCAATCGGAATCGACGATCCCCGTTGATATTTCACTCGACGTGAATTTTAGTCGAAACAATCCAAAAGATTGGTCAAGTAGACTTAATTCCTTGCGGGCGCTTAGCTCAGTTGGTTAGAGCAGCTGGTTTACACTCAGCAGGTCGGGGGTTCGAGTCCCTCAGCGCCCACTCGTCAGAGGCCAAGTAATCATTGGGTTTTGCTCCAGAAAGTGATAATTGGAGCTGCAATTTTCCCTCAAAATGTCCCTCATTTGTGAGGGATGATTTGAGGGATGACCCGACTCCCTGAATTCGGAATTTCCGTCGCGACAACGAAATTGGCTTGAGCGGTCCGCTGTTCTATGGTTGCGATGCATCCTCGAGTTTTGGCTCTGCTTCGTACCAATGTGTCAATCAATCGATATTCGAGACGAAATGGAGATTGTGTCAGTAGGTTCGCATGCGCTTCCGGCGGGTACTCCCACCGTCACATTTCTGACTCAAGCCTCGTCAATATGATGTGATCAAAATTGACGCTTCCACATTTGAAGATGAGCGGCGCCCGCTGACCGCAATCGCCGTGCGAATTCTCGGCTCTCGGGCTGACGCCGATGACGTTGTGCGGGAGGCGTGGCTTCGACTATCTCGCACCGAGAGTATTGATAACGTCCCGGCGTGGTTGACGACGGTCGTCACGCGGCTGTGCCTTGATCATCTGCGAAGGCGACGATCGGCGTCAGTCATTGACGAGACGCCGTACGCCGATCCCGCGCAGGCCGATCCGGAAACCGACGCGTTGGTCGCCGAAAAGGTCGGTGAGGCATTACAGATCATGCTCGACGAGCTGGCGCCCGCCGAACGATCGGCCCTTGTTCTTCACGATATCTTTGGCTATTCGTTTGATGAGATCAGCGAGATCATGGGGCGTTCCAGCACCGCGGCACGCCAGCTCGCGAGCCGTGCTCGCCGTAAGGTGCAGGGCACGCCAGAGCCAGTTGGATCGACAGGCGCTCGGACGGACGACGGCGAGGTCGTGCGTGCCTTTCTGAATGCCGCGCACGGGGGCGATCTTGAATCGCTCTTGAATCTGCTTGCGCCCGGAGCGGTCATGAGGGCGGACTTGGTCGGACAACGGATGGGAACAAACCCGGTCTACGACGGTGCCCCGGCGGTGGCGGCTCCGATTCAATGGCACCCGCGGGGCGGTGGCTGTCACATTCGATGGTGACCTCGGCGCCGCCTGGTTCCAGGCCGGCATCGTCAAGGTTGCGTTCGTGTTCCACATGGAGGCGGGCCTCATTCACGAAATTGAGTTGATCGCGGACCCGAAATGTCGCCGGCGTCTCCGCGACGCCGTGTTGACGAGCGACACGAGATGCTCGAGACGTCATCGGCAGGTGCTCGACGTTCGACCAGCATCGACTCCACTACGCCGACAGACGGCACCAGATCCGGCCGATCGCACAACTGCCTGAAGGCACGCCTCGACCACTGGTAGCGTAATGGCGGACGTCTAAACCTCGCATGCTTCTCCCCGGGCAATCGGTTCGGGAGTGAGCAGGAGGAAGTCATGGAACCCATTGAGACCGACAGCACTGTTGGACGTGGATTCGACTCGTTTCTCGCTCATCCAACCTTCGACACCCCACTCGCGCCAACAGTGCAGGCCGCGTTCGATGGAGGTGCACCAGTCGTCGACGCCGCGAATCCTTCCGCGAACCTCCTGAGCATTGGAGGTCACCTCGGTGCACTGACGCTGTACACGGCGCCGGAATTGCTCGGCAGCGACATCCAACTCATCCCCGATGGTCTCAACGCGCTGCCGAGCAACGGTCGAGTGCGAGAGCATCAACTCGTTGACGGCGTGTCGTTCGCGGCGGTGTACCCATACTTGCCCGAAGGCAGATACACAATCCAAGGGTCCCGTCAAAAGGTCTCCATCATCAGCGGGCGCGTCACCACCCTCGAATACCACGACGGCTGTAGTCGGATCTACTATCACCCGTCGCCGATGTTCACCTTCTTCGAGGAGCACTGACTACAACGGTGTCTGTCTCGGCGCTGTAAGTCTTCTCAACCTCACTGATTCGCATCCAAGTCATTACGCACTTTCTAGGTTCGATCGACGACCAGCGCGACAACATATTGCAGATTGTTGCTGACAACATTCTGGCCTGAACAGGCCACGACCGCGATGATGACCGCGACCCCATTCGTGGAGCAACTCCCGAGAGGTCATGTTCGAAGCATCGCCTTGCAGTAAACAGCCATTCTGCTGCACCGTTGGCACGGTGTTACTTGGGCCGATCGAGCGTCTCTATTCGTATCAAGCCTTCAACGACGTCGGTCGCTACGGCGGTGAGCCGCAGATTATGGTTTCGCGCGTGCAGGCGCAATCGTCCGAACGCCTCGTCCATACTGCAGGTCGTCGACTGACTGATCATGCCCTTCGCCTGCTCGATGATGATGCGGCTGTTTAAGGCGAAACTCAACTGCGTGTTCAATAATCGGGCGCTGATCGATGATTCGTTCTGCAGAATTGCGATAGTCGCGACGTCAGCGAATCCCTGGGCGACGACGACGTCCGATGGTGTCAAGAGCCCCACGTCATCGCGAAAGAGGTTCGGGCTCTGATCGTTCTGCCACGGAGCCTCATCGGCAGACAGTGCACCGAACGAAACCCTTCGGCGATAGCTCGGGGCGTGAACCGTGGCCGCGCTCATCGGGGTCGGTGCAACTCGTGGTTGATGATTGCCGCGCCGTCAGCGTCAGCAATCGACGCAGGGTCCTCCATTGGCCTGGATCTGAAACAACTCGAGAACCCGCATCGATTCGCTCGACGAGGCGACGAACTGCAACTCCCCGCCGGGCAGTGCGAGCATCACGCCTGCGGCCGAGACGTCGATGGCCTCAACGCAACGATGGCTCAAGAACGTCAAGATGTCGATCACGTCATAGTTGTCGACCAAGTTGTCAGCCAGTTCGACCAATGTGTCGACCAACAGTGATTCTCGGGTCACTTCTGAACCCCTCTCCCATACGTTTCGTCGCCCACCGCGTCGACGCTGGGACAAACCACGCCACGTACGACCATGCTAGGCCGACCGTGGCTAATCATCATCACGATTCGACCCACTCCTGCAAACCGGCGTCAAAGATGAGTCGACGAGCGATGATTCGTGCCGCCACGTCGACAACAGCTTCTGACAATGCAAACGCGTGCATCCTCAGGGCAATCAGCGCGCTCGAGATGGAGATCGACGCCTGGACGGACACCATTCCGGCTGCCTGGTGCACGGAGAAGTCGAAGGTCGCCTCACGCTGAAGTTCCTCTGACAACGTTTCGAGTCTCGCACCCGCCTGGAGCGCCACGACTCCTCGACCTATGACGCTCGCCATCAAGAGTGCGTCGGTCAGTTGTTCGTCGTTCAATTCACCTGATTCGACGCTGTACAGGCCCAACGCCCCGTAACGGATCACTCCGATTCGAACTGGTATCGCTACGACGACCGCAGTCCCAACGCAATCGCCTCGGGTTCGAAAAGCATCCAATCGGACTTTTGCGCCACCAGGTCTGCGCAACTCACAACGACATCGGTCTCGATCGATTGAGTGCACGGTCCTTCACGAACCATCAGCTCCAGGTCAACCAGCGAACGCGCCATGACGTCGCTGGCGCAAAACCCAATCAAGGAGGTGTCGTCGACGGTCAGCGCGATACTGGCGGCGTTCACCCCAATGATCTCTTTAGCCACCGAGCACAGCACGCCTCGTTCACCACCGCTGCGTTCGTGGGCCGTCATCATCTCAAAAATGGACAACAGCCGGTCAGAGAACATGGCGCACCTTTGGCAGCTATCGACGTCTCGAGTTCCTGGTGTCGTGTGCATCGGGCAACTTCTGGCGAAGGGTCGACGAATGACCCGGTCCTGGTAGAAGGATGGCCTTGAACCGAACCACATGGTCGGGCGGCGGACGGCGCTTTCCAGGGACCAGATGCGGTGGAGAGTGCCTTTCTCGACATCACGTGGCAGCATCTGTGGCCGTCCATCAGTTAACACTCGAGCGTGTTGGCGACACCATCGCAGCTAGCAGATCGTCAACTGGAACTGACGCGCTGCCAATCGATTGGTCCGCGATTCCGTAGGGAATGTGTACGACGCCATTGTGCACCAATGACCCACACGAGTAGACGACGTTGGGGACGTAGCCATCTTGTTCGTCGCCGTGGGTGACAGTAACGGGCGTGGTAGTTGCCCGATGATGCGTGTGGGATCGTCCAGGTCCAGCAAGAGCGCCCAATCCCGTATGTGCGCATCGGCCCAACCCCGTGGGTCAAGACGAGCCACCCCTGGGTGAGCTCGATGGGTGAGCCGCAGTTGCCCAGTTGCACGACCTCCCATGCGAAGTCCGGGACTTGGACCACCGTCACCTCGTCCCACCGATGGATATCGTCTGAGAAGGCGATGGCGTTCGACTCTCGATCGAAGCGCGACAATGCGCAGTAGCGACCGCCAATGGAGCGAGGGAAGAACGCCAGACCCTTGTTACGTGCACCGCGTCCGGCCAGCGGTCGAGTTGAACGTCACGAAATCTTCCGTCTCGAGTAACTGTTGGGATACTGAGTGCCCGTCGAACGCCGTGTACGAGGCAACGTAGCGAGCCATTCCTGGCGCCGACGTCTGTACGAACCTCGCGTCTTCCATACCGTTTCCCTCGTTCGGCGCCGACGGCCACAGAACCCGTCGAGAGATGTCCACGTCCGAGTCGAAACTCGACTCGTAAAAGCATGCGGCAATGAGTCGAAACAGGCCGGCAGTCTTGACGACGTTCAGCCGTGTGTCATTCTGGGCCAGCAGCCTGGTGACCGCCGCCTCGAGTTCGAGCGAGCTGAAATGGTCGGGAAGGTTGTTCAGCACGGAGGCCGCGGTCTCACCGTCAAAACCCAAATCATGCAGCAGTGCGTGAAAGAGTGCTCCGTTGAGCTGGCCGGAAGCGAGCGTACCGACCAAAGGGTAGGGCTGCGCGTCGTCGAGATGGAAGTATCCCCCACTATCGATCATCCCCGAACGAAAGCAGATCGACGAATGGTGTCCTTCGCCAACGGCACGGATGCTCATCACCACACGCAACGACCCATCGGACACACCGTGTTGATCAGGGTGTGCGACCACGCTCGGATTGCACACTGCGGCCCCCTCAATCGAGTACTCGTGAGTGAACGCAGCACCGATCAGTCGTCGACGTTGACTGGTCATCGGAGTACGGACATAGTCCGCCACGCGACGGGCGTGTTCGTCGAAGACCCACGCCAGGTCTTCGTGACGATGCTCGAATCGCTCGAGGAGCTTCCTCGAGTGCGACTTCGACATCGATCTCGCTGAGCGCCAGGATTCGCTCGACGGTATTGGTCGCCCGCGACTCGCTGCCGCCCACGAGCTCCTGACCGGGGATGAAGAGCCGCGAAACGACCCGAGTACTGTCGTGGCGAACATGGAGCGACGATCGAGTCGCAAGTCCGATTTCGTTCACGTTCCGCTCATCACGACGCGGTGAGCGTGCTGTTGCGTACTGAGCAAGGCCAACGTCGATTCGGCACCTTGATTGAAGTTCGGCCCATTCGCGGCGAGTCCGTCGTAACCTCCGCCGCTGACGACGTCGAACATCACGACACCCAAATCGTTATCACCCGTGAACCACGTCTCACACAGTTCGCGTCCCTGGCGCCAGATCGGGTCCGCTGTGATCTCGAGTGCCCGCACGCACGCGTCGGACATCGCCGCCACCTCAAGCGGTTGCTGATCGAAAACACGTCGTGGCTCGAGCGGTCCCCGACCCCAGGACGGTGTCACGGAGAGATAGCCAAGCGGCGTCTCCGACGCGAGGAGCCAGCGCAACTGCGCCAGCCCCTGGGCGACCACCCGTTCATCGCCGAAGAACACCCCGGCCATGAGCGCCTCGGGTAGAACTGCGTTCGCGTACGTCAGCCGTTCTTCTGGCCAGCACCATCGAGTGGAAATTATCTCGCGATCGAGGATTACCACTCCGGCCTTCAACAGCTTTCGGACGGATTGGTCGTCGGGTGACGCCTTCAGATACTCGATGGCCCCTAGGACGGCGAAGGCCGTTGATCTCGGCCAACGTGATCGAACCGTGGCACCGCGCGCGAAGACCCGACCGGCTCGCTCACGAAGTCCGTCGTCGTCACAACGAGCGTAGATAGTGCCGAGTGCCCACATCGCGCGACCCCACCAATCGTTCGCCGAGGCCACGTCCTCCCACTCTCCATCACTGTCGCGTCGGTTCGCGAACTCCCCAGTGGAACTCTGCGCGAGCTCGAGGAACGCCAGCGAAGATTCGAGCAGGTCGGCCAGATCTGGCGTCAGTGCGGTCTCGCTCTGTCGAGCCACGATGAGTGCGACGCGAGCCATGTCGTCAGTGCAGTATCCGTGTTCGACGCGCGGTGCGGTCAATTTGGCGTGTTCGTAGACGCCGTGTGGTCCGCGCAACGTCAGCAGGTGCGCGAAGTTGGGTTCGGGTAAGGTGCTCACGCGCTCACCACGTCGACTTTGCGCAACATCTCACGGGCCAGGTCCACGTAGCGTTGCGACACCGTATCCCAACCGAGACTCGGGGCGATCCGCCGGGCCTCGCTCGCCATATCCGCCGCAACGGTTGGATCGGAGATGACGGTCCGAATGGCCACAGCTAGTGCGTGCGCGTTACGGTGCTCGACGACGATTCCGGCGCCGCTTGCGAGCATCTCGTTCGAGTGGGGAAACGACGTCGCGACGACCGGTCGTCCGGCGGCGATTCGTCAACGAGTACTCCCGACGTGGCCTGGTCGTGCGAGTCGTACGGCAAGATGACGACTTGAGGCGAGGCGATCAGTTCATTCAACGAGGTCAACTTGCGATACTGTTGTCGAAGACGCCATGTCGCCCACACCGTTCTTCAGGACTCGGCGTTCCAGCGACCGGCGGATAGACGTCACCTTCGTACGCGAGCACTTTGGGGTGGGTGCGACCGGCGACGACGTAACGCAGGCGTGGCTCGAGGTCACGTCGCTCGACCAACGCGTCGATTACCCACTCGATGCCCTTGCCGGGCCCGAATAAGACCCCCCAGGTCAACAACGTCGGTCCGCTCCAGGGGATCGATGTCCCCCGGCATCAGCCCGAGGGCCGCGCCGTGGGCGATGACGGTTACCAACACCCCGGCGGTGTATAGCAACGGCGCAGCGTCGCCTCTGCGGCGTCGCTCATCACGACGACGCAGCTCGACAACCTGATGACCTCATTCAAGACCCATCGCTGGTGGTCGGTCGGCGACGTCAACACGGTGTGCAGGATCGTCGCCACAGGTACCGTGAGCATAGACATGACGGTGATCACATCGGCGCCGTCGCGGCCTCCGTAGAGACCGTATTCATGTTGGATGCGTGCCACGTCGCACTCGTTCAGTGCGAACGAAGCCTGCTTCATCGAGGTGTGATCGTCAGCGCGCAATTGCGAGTAAACCGGGAACGGCGACGAAGCTGGCAGATCGCCACCTTGGAGGATTCTCCACCAGACTCACCTCGCCGCCACGTCGGGACAGGGCCCTGCCCAGCGCCGTCGTAAAGGTCGCGATGCCACAGGCCGTCGGCGGCGAAGAACTCAAGATTCCCCACTTGACGCCATAGGTCGTCATCGGACGCTACCTTCGACGAAAGAGAACGCGTCGCACGCAACGTCGAACGCGAAAATCGGCGCGAGTTCAACCCACACACTTCGCACCGTCGCACCATCGGCGGACCAGTGGTCGCCGTGGCTGAAGGTAACAGCGCTCATTCCAGTGTCCCCAAAACCATCCGCTAGGACGCTCGTCCGATGCGAGCGGGTCCTGGCACTGCGCATGGACACCCAAACTCGTCAACGCTTCACTGACGAACGGGGCGAACGGGGTCGCATGACGGTTCGCACCGCCACGATCACACTGGTCACCAGTGCGGTGGTAACGATGCTGCGAAGCAGGGCCCATTTGGGCACCACCACGACCACCGCATCGGACCGGCGATGTGTGGGTGAGGGCTCACGCGAGAGTGCGTGTCGATGTTCGTCATGTGCACAACCTTCCAAAAGAATGGAGGCGTCGAGCCCCGTCGAGCGACAATCGTCTAGATCGTCCGACTCGAACCTGGCGTCTCAAACGGAGACAACTTCTCCGCGTACACCAAGTTTACAGCACAAATACTCTATCTCCAGCGCGAAGACGGCCATAACGTGCCAAAGTGAGGAGCGCAGCAAAAGTTTGAAGTAAAAGCGCTCAGTAACGAGAAACGAAAATTTCGTCGTTGGGAGGTCTGTGTCTTTAGGAGTATCCGATTTTGGCGTTTTCATTAACTCTTTAATGAAGTGCTTTATGCGGTTTCGAAGGAAATCGGACTTCTCGCTCGAAAGGCGACGGCGTGGGGTAACGCTGTTCGAGGAACTCTCGTGTGGCGTCCCAGCGCCATCCGTCTGTTGTGAGATCGGCGACCTCATCGTTAATACAGATCGAGAGAGGCTCGATCTCACCTAGACGACGCAGTGTCGTTTCAATGTCCTCGGCCGGACCAACTCGCACGAGCCTCGCGACGTCGTATCCCGGGGTGACGACTTCGTGGGGCAACCCTCATAGACGAGCTCGCTGAAGTAAAACAAGCGCAACAGTCGCGTCGCGTTCGGAGCGGAAGCGGCGTCCTACTGTTGTGGCGAAGAGGTGCGGCCATCGCTCCCAGAGTTCGCGCACCCGGTCGCGCTCGTAGAGCTGCGGTGTGTGTGCGACCATTGGCACCTGACGCGGTGCCAAATACAACATATTGCGCGCGAGTTGCCGGTCGACGAGATTTTCACCGTGGAGGCGGAATGGCGGCGGCCAGTCCTCGACGTAAATGACCGTCCCGCCCTCGTCATTGAGAAACTCCTTGCGATGCACGCGTCGACCGAGTAACACGTCATCATTGAAGTACAAGTAGTGCGTGCTGAGACCCGGAATCCGGTGCAGCACCGCCTCAATGGCAGCGGAATTGAATGTCGGCAGAACCTTTGGATCGGGGAAGATACTCCGATGGTTGACGACCTCGAGGCCGGGGGCGTCAAGCTTGAGCCACGACGGCACTTGGCCGTTCGTGACGAGGAATACTCGTTCGATCCAAGGAGCGTGCATTGCAATGGAACGCAGTGCGTAGCGAAGCTCGCCGTTGTCACGCCAGC
The DNA here is from genome assembly GCA_963834545.1 of uncultured Acidimicrobiaceae bacterium. GTDB lineage: Bacteria > Actinomycetota > Acidimicrobiia > Acidimicrobiales > RAAP-2 > RAAP-2. The sequence continues at coordinate 17,237 of CAWICL010000034.1, forward strand.
GATGTGGTCCGTGCGAGTCGGGCTCGATCTCACCCGCCAGTCGAGTCGTCCACTCGGCGAGTTCAGGTAGATCATCGCCGTCGACCCAGGTGAACACTGCGTCAATCGGCTCCCGGACTCCCACCGCCGGATGATAGTACCGAGCGTTTTGTCGTACCGTAGCCGTGCCATCAAGCTTTCACCTCGACGCGCGTGCGCGAAAGGGTCGGGTCCTTCGTACGCCGAAGTCTGGTAACTCGTTTGCTGAACGGGTAGCGTTGATTAGTGAGCATTGGTATTCGGTGGTATTGCGTTGGCCCCGGTTCGGGGTTCGGCAATGCGAGTGAGTCGTATATATCTGGGCTACGTCGGGCGGGAGTGCCGGTCACTTGGACTCCTCTCGGATGGCCTTCAGAGATTTGGGGCGCTCCCTATGGGCCCACGAATCGCACCATCACCGAGGCAGAACACGCAGAGATCGCTTGGTCGTCGATTCCCTACGACAGTGTCATCGTTCATTCCACGCCGCTCTGGAACGACCATCTTAAGCTCGAGGAGGACGGGAAACTCCTCGTTGCCTTTACTGCCTGGGAAAGCGATCATCTGGACGATGAATCGAAAGAAGTCCTCGCCCACTATGACCTTGTCCTCGTCCCGTCAGAGTTCAACGTTGAGATACTCCAAAACTCCGGTCTCATGGTGCCCGTTCGATCAGTCCCGCATATCGCGCGGCCCCTTGTTGCGCCGGAATCATCACGCGAGACTGACTCCTTCACTTTCTACACAATTGCGACGTGGACCAGTCGAAAAGCGATCCTCGATACCGTCTCAGCATTCTGTGCGGCATTTCGTTCCGATGACAACGTTTCTCTCATAATCCACACCACGCCGGAGGATCTCGTCGCGCTCAACGAGACGCGACGAGCCGGACGGCCAACGGGACCACGCGATGCGACGTGGTTCTCGCTCGCGCGAGCAGTCGCCGGAAGGAGCGATGGTCCCGACATCATCCTCAGTACGGATCGGCTCTCACCCGATGGCATCGACGCACTTCACCTTCGTGGTGACTGCTTCGTTTCACTCAGTCGCGGTGAGGCATGGAGTCTCGCGGCCTTTGACGCGGCTGCAGCGGGAAATCCCGTCGTGGTCACCGGATGGGGCGGCACGCGTGAATTTCTCCCAGAGGACTACCCCTACTTCGTCGAGTACGATCTCGTGCCGACAACCGACGACCCACCAGATGCGTGGTGGACCCCGCGCCCGGGCGAGCGTTGGGCCAAGGCACGCGTTGAACACGCTGCAACCTTGCTGCGCACCGTTTTTGACGATCAGGATCGCGCTCGGGCCACCGGAACCGTACTTCGCTCGCGGGTCCGTGCCAACTATTCGAACGACGCGGTCACGAGCACACTGATCGAGCGTCTCGCCCCAGAACCAATGGGAGAAAGATAGAGTCGTGCGAGTGGAAGCGGAACATCATGAACTTCGGCCTGTCCGCGAACCTAGTTTGGAGATTCTTGAGACCGAAGATGGTCTTATTGTCTTTGATGCACGCGCCGATCGGGTTCACCATCTGAACCAAACAGCGTCGATCATCTTGCAGTTCTGTGACGGTTCCCACGACCTCGAAGCGATTGCGAAGGAACTTGGATTGGTGTTCGATCTTCCCGATCCACCGATCACTGAGACGAGGACGTGTGTTGACGCGCTGCAACGAGAACGTCTCGTCACCCTCACGTGAATCGTTTCTGATAGCGCTATGTCCCGGCCACTTCTCATCCTGTGTCCGATCGAACCTCGCACCGTGGGAAACGGTCTTGCCATGCGCACCGCGCGAACCATACTGAGCGCTGCTCGAAATTTCGACGTTCACGTCGCGGTCTTGCCAGTCGCCGGTCGAGTGCCCGGGACCGTGGGACGCCTCGAAGTGTCACAAGACGTGATCGTTCCTGCGGAGGGGATGCGGTTGCGTCACGGGTTCACCAAGGTCGTCGCGAACCCGCAGTGGCGCGAGATGCTCTCGCGCGCCGATCCGCTGCCGCGTCTCGCTCGGGGCGCATTCACCCAGGCCGACGAGATCATCGAGCGCGGCCAACTGAAACCAGGAACCTTGGTCCACGTCATACGTTCCTATCTGGCTCCCCTCGGGTGTTTCGTGGCGGACCGACTTGGCTCCTCGTGGACGACGCTCGACCTCGACGATGACGACCAAGCGTTCGCTTCTACGTTCGATCCAGACGAGGCCGCGGCGTATCATCGCGTCGTCGCCACCTTCGCACCAAACTTTGACGCGATCTCGGCGGCCTCGCTCAATGAAGCATCAGTGATCGGAAGACGTCACGGGTTGTCGATTCGCACGTTGGTCAATGCCGTTGATGCGTCGCGCTCGTCGCACCACGCCGTCGCGAAACCCCCGACGTTTCTCTTCATTGGCAACCTTACGTACACGCCGAACGTTGACGCTGCCGAGTTCCTTGCTCACCAGATTCTTCCGAGATTGCGTACGTGCATTGGTGGTCCGGTCGAACTGCTGATTATCGGGGCACACGATGAGAACGGTCCAATCGGGAAAATCGGACGAATTGAAGGTGTCACCGTGACGGGTTTCGTCGATGATCTTAGATCCCTCTACGCCCGTGCGAGCGCTGTTGTCGCCCCACTGCGTTTCGGTGCCGGTACTCGAATCAAACTTCTCGAAGCGTTTGCCCACTGTGTACCGGTGATTGCGTCGCCAATCGCGGTCGAGGGACTCAACGTCGAGACTGGCGTCCACTTCCTCCAGGCCGACACCGCAGACTCATTCGCCGTCGCCGCAGCGCGTCTGGTGCGCGATCACGAACTCGCTCGGGCACTGACCGTGAGCGCGTCTGACTATGTGCTCGCCGAACACTCACCGGAGAGATTTGACAAGGATCTTGCCGCGCTCTTCGAAGACGCCCGTCACCAAGGGGCGCGTCGAATAGGACAGACAGTCAATACCAATGCCCTCGATGAACCAGGCGAGCCAATCTCGCGACGCACGACGTGATTCCCAACCAAGTTCACTTCGTCTTCGGTCTCCAAGAGCAGCACGAACCATTCTCTTTCGTCCACTACCTCGCGATCGAGTCGTGTCGCAGGGTCGTCAATCCGACGACGATCTTCTTTCACCACCTCCACGTTCCTTACGGACCGTGGTGGGACCGCATTGCTCCGCATCTGCAAATGGTGAAGGTCGAGCGCAACCCTGCAGTGGATGCAGCGGACTACTCGGGTGGGAACGTTCCCTCGGCGTATCGCTACGCGCATCACGCGGATTTCGTACGCCTCGACGCACTCATCGAATTCGGTGGAATCTACGCTGATATTGACACGGTCTTCGTCCGTCCGATTCGGGCCGATCTCTTTCGTGCCCCATTCGTCATCGGTCGAGAATCGCCGGTTCGCGACGAACGGACTGGAATTGTCAAGCCGTCCTTGTGCAACGCACTGATGATGGCCGAACCGCACTCTCGATTCGCTTCGGTCTGGCGAGAGCGGATGCCCGAAGCGCTAAATGGAACCTGGAGCAACCACAGTGGCTTTCTCGCAAAAGCGATCGCTGAAGAGATGCCCGACGAGGTCCACGTCGAGGCACAAGAGACGTTCTTTCCGTTCGCCGCATCAAGCGAAGGTTTTCGTGAGCCTTCTTCGAGCGTCACGAACTTCCAACTAGCTCAACGAGTGTGCACCTGTGGGCGCATTTGTGGTGGAGGCGCTCACGTCAGGATTTCAGCGTCGCCCACGAGCGGTGGTGTCAGCCCGCCGCGATCCGCGGTGCACGCACGACGTTCGCTGACCTCGCCCGTGCGTATGTCCCTTCGAGCGGATCTTCCCGCGCGAACGCCCGCTCCCTCAGCGCGGACGAGGCGTCACGGTGGATCTACTGCTCACTCGACGAAATGAGTGGGTACGGTATTGCGGCCGACCGGTGTATTGATGCGCTCGAGGCCGACGGCCTTGACGTCTCGTGGGTCCCCTTCATGCCGGGATCGGGCTGGAATCTCGGCTATCAACCCGCATTCGACAACGACTACTTGGGTGGGAGCGGCGTGAAGGGACATGCGTCTTCGTTCCCGAGGCTCGCCAGTGAACGAGGCGGTCCAAGTGAGGTGGTCATCGCGCATCTCGTCCCTGAGTACCTGCCCGCAATTCGCGAACGGCGTGAGGATGCATTTCTCGTTAGTCATACTGCCTGGGAGACTGATCGGATTCCTGGGCACTGGAAGGCACTCCTCGATCTCGCTGATCTCGTCGTGGTCCCGTCAACGTT
>CAWICL010000035.1:0-15579 GCA_963834545.1 uncultured Acidimicrobiaceae bacterium
TGAACTCCTGATTTTTGCATCAATAGTCAGCCAATTCGGTGGCAGTGACATGGATACCCCTTTTAGGAAATCACTAACCTTCGTCACATTTCATTTTGAGTTCGCTGCGTCGGATTGCCTCGTCTCTGGACTCTTGACGCTCATAGGTATGGTGTACTCGTTCGATGGCAGCCGCTGGGACCATTGATTGTTCGTTACGATGGAAACCGTTGAACATTCAATGGATTGAGGTGTCTCACCGTGTTTAAAACCACTCGTTCACTCGCCATCGTGATTTGCGTTGCAATTCCCTTGATCGCTTCCAATGTCGCAGCTTCCACCCCGAACGCTCTTTCGATTTTGACCAAAGCGTTACGTGATGGTTCTCGCGAGAGGAGTGTGACGCTGTCGGGCGCTTTCACTGAATCAGGAGCTACCGTGAGCTTGGACGGAGGTTTTGACGCAGCGGCCAACGGCGGTATCACTACGGTGCCTGGCGTAGGTTCCGAAGATGAAGTGCAGCCAATCGGAAAGAATTATTGCTTCGTCAAAGCAACTTCGATTGCTGCCTTGCACAATGACTTGAATGTTAAGAAGCCGACGGCGGCCGAAGTGGGTGTTTGGTACGAAGTCACCAGCAGTGATCCACGTTACGTGGAGATCGCGTCGCCGAGCGCACCCCAGACAGTCGCGCAGCTGTTCTCTTTTAGTCCATCTGCGTGGAAGCGATCGGCAGTCTATGAAGGCGCCACGGTACTTCGCGGCGTCCACGTGATAAAGCTGGCGTCAGCGTCGGACTTGTTTGTGAACGGTTCCGGATACGCAGCAATGACGCTTTACGTTACCGATTCATCTAGTCCTCTACCCTTCGCGATTTCCGGGCCCACGGGAACGTCGGGACTCGCGTACTTCACGAGATGGGGTTCGACTTCGGTTGCGATTCCCAACACCAGTTTGAAGCTCCCCAGTTAGTAGTTCACGGTACGGATACCCTCTTCACGGCTGGACACCTATGTTGACGTTTGAAAGTGTCAATTTCGCGGACGTGACTCCAGTTCGACTCACTCGTTGCTACGACTCCTGTTCGAACAAAGTGCGACCTGGAGTTTTCGACTCATTCTTATCGAAGCCGGGCGAGCCGTTTCGATCACGGAGCGGTATCGTACTTGATGGAGGTTGCGTTTCGTGACGATGCTAAACCAGGGTCCAATCAAGGTGAAAATGTCGGGCAAGCAGAAATTGCTCTTTATCGGTCTTCTGATTCTTCAGGTTCCAACGGGCATCATCTTGATTCCCTTGGCGGCGATTCTCATCCTGCCTGGGTTTCTCGCGCCATTCGGCCTGGCGTGTTTTGCGATTGCGACGAAACCGTTTTCCATGGCAATGAAGATCAAGGCCCAGCCGAATGTGATTGGCGCCTGGACAACGACCCCACTTGAAACATAGGTACACCGGACTGGCTTCACAGGAGTCCAATGAAAGTGGCGCCTTCGTTACCCGTACGTGGAGCGAAGTGCACACTTTGACTTTTCAGTCGTAGGTGCAGGTTCGGACAAATCTACGCCAATCCTGCCATAAGCCGCATTGCGAAGATTGGCTCCATCGTTTCACTCATGACGATGTCTGAACGCCCCTTTGTTCCGCCGCGCCCATCACTAGCAACCACGCAGCGGTGATCATGTAGCAAGTGTTGGCTACGATTGCGATCGCGGCGATATAGAGCCCCGCGATGTGCCCTGAATAAAAAATCGCCGCACCAGTTAGCTCGGCGCAATGAACAAACGTGCCGCCGACGATGCGTGTGACCTTCAAACCCTGCCCCAGTTTGATCGCTCGCAGGTAACCCTTCGAAAAGACGCCAAGTGAAACAGCAGCGACGATGAACAACTCGACACCGATTGATCGGTAGTTCTGACCTCCCATGAGCACCAGCGCACAGCGCATGAAGACCAGAGCGAGGCCAGTGAGGGTGTTGATCGCTCGGTAACGATGGGTGGGGTCAGAAGCGACCTCTCGAAGATTGAGCGACATCGCCACAAAGACGAGACCCGTGAGCGTAACTGCGCCAGTTCCGACCAGAACGAAGAAATCAGTCCATTGCGCAGGCCTGAAGATTTCGGCCGCAATCATGACTTAATAGTAACAACACGCAATTGACTCGTGCGTTCTTCAATGTCAGCCGAGCGGCTCGCTAGCAGCGGCGCCGTGAGTTGTAGCGTGAGAACAAATGACCATTCTTTGGGATTCTGTCGTTACGGCGTGGGGATTATTTATCGTCACGACGATGCTCCTGAATCCGAAGGGGTGGGCAGAGTCGTTTTATCGGACCAACCAGCGAGCACGACGAAGACTCAAAATACCCGCCGAGGGAAGTTTTCCAACATTTCGCACGTTGACGACGGGGATTGGTTTCGCCATTTTCGTCCTCGGCGTCCTTTTGCTTGCCTTTCATCGCTGAGACACGAAGCCCAGTCGAAGACTACGCAGGAATGAAGCTGACGCCTTGCGATTTACCGTCCAGTATCACTCGCAATGAGTCTCGCTCGAAGGCACTGACATACTGGAAACATGAAGTCAAACACCAAATTGGCGATCGGCGTTGGTGCCGTGTTGGTGTGGGCAATCGTCACGCCTTTGACGTGGCGCGACCTGCGCCGTCGTTCTCGTGAAAGTGTCCGAGGACCAAAATGGTTGTGGTGGATCGCCAGCGCCAACTTGACGGGCTCTCTTCTGTACTGGCTCATTGGACGAAGGCGACTTCGTTAAGACCACGTGGCGTGCGTGACGGCCACTTCGCAGTTGCAATCGATGGGCGCTCGATGAAGTGTGAAATCCTTATTCAAAACCGAGACCACCTATATGGGTCGTAGATCACCCGCGGCTCGAAGCGAATTGACCGTTGTGTCGGAATCGAAGATGTGTAAAGGTACCTTGACAAAGACAATAATGTTAAGTACACTTGACATCATGAAGAACGAAGTTCGTGTGTACCGGCGGCAACGGGAGCTTTCACAGGCGGAACTCGCAGCCGGTCTCGGAGTCTCACGACAGACCGTCATCGCCATCGAGAGCGGACGCTACTCACCGTCACTTCCGTTGGCCTTTCGAATTGCGAAGTTCTTCGCGGTACCGGTGGAAACAATGTTTGATCCTTCAGAGGAGGCAGTCACATGAAATATCGATATCCCCAACGCTTTGGCGCTCCCATTTCAGTGTTGGCAATCGGCTCAGTCATGGCGGTCGCCGTGGGAATCGGACACACGTGGGTTGACGCACTGACGAGTGAATTGGTCATCATCGTCATCGCCGTTGGCTACTTCTTCATCGCGGGCTCCAAGGGTGATGTGGGGGATATCTATCGACGACGCACCGACGAACGTCAACGTGAAGTGGTCATGCGAGCATCCCGACTCGCGATGACCGTGATGTTCGCACTGTGTTTCATCATCGCCTTCATCTCGGTGGCATCGAACAAAAACTATTGGGCCGAGGATGTCATTGGGAGCATCGGCGGCGTAGCGTTCTTTGTCGGCTTGATGATCTACGGCGTTCATGACGAAGATACTGCCGGCTCGTCGCGCGGAATCATGTCCACCCAAGACAATGAAGCGCCAGGAAACGCCAACGGCGTCACTCCTCCGATGTGACACCATCTTGACTATTTCATCCCCGTCACTTGTGTCGAGTGGTGAATTGCGTCCGTCAGATGTCTCACGCGATTTGTGGTAGTACTTTCACTATCAAACTCACGAGGAAGTGGAGTTCGGGTTGACCCTAACGTTTTTCTTGACCTCCCTGGTCATCGTGGCGACACCGGGAACTGGGGCCATCTTCACAATTGCCGCGGGTCTCACCCATGGCCACAGGGCCAGTTTGATCGCAGCGACCGGTTGCACCCTTGGAATCCTTCCCCAATTACTCGCCGCGATATTTGGACTTTCGGCACTCCTCAACGCCAGCGCCGTCGCCTTCAACAGTCTGAAGTTCCTTGGCGTGGCGTACTTGCTCTTTCTTGCCCTGCAAACCTGGCGCGATCGTTCGCCGCTTTCCCTTGAAGAACCAGCACCTACGCGCTCGGCGCGGAAGGTGATTCGTTCGGCAATATTGATTAATCTGCTGAACCCGAAATTGACAATATTCTTTTTCGTTTTTCTCCCGGTGTTCGTGCCCTCGAACGCCGCGGACGCCACGATGAAGATGCTCGAGTTGAGTGGGGTCTTCATGGCCCTCACTTTCGTCGTCTTCGCGTTGTACGGGATCTTCGCTTCGGCCATGCGCCGCCACGTCATCGCTCGACCAAAGATTGTGGCGCGTTTGCGTCGAAGTTTTGCCGCGACCTACGTCGTTCTCGCTGGTCGCATAGCAATTCAAGGCCGATAATCGAACTTGAGCAATCCGGGACTTGTCACGTACTTAGAGATCGTTTCCAGCGTACGAGAGATTGAAACTCTTGTTCGCCAGAGGGAAGTCCGGCACGATGGTGTCACTAAGTGCGGTAGATAACGCAGGCCAGTTAAAAAACGAAGGGTCGATGGTCCGGGCCCTCGTAATCGTTCCCGTGGCGTCGACCTCGACGCGATGAAGGATGACCCCGCGCCAACCTTCTACAATGCCGAGACCGCTTCGTTGTGCCTCGAGCGAATCGCCGTCGAGGAATCTCGTTGAACCCGCGGATGCGTCGAGTTGCTCGATGATCTGCAAAGACGCGTGAACTTCGTCCACGCGTTGCTCGAATCGAGCCATGACGTCCCCGTCACGCTGGATCACTGGTTCGAACGTGTCGGTGTTGGCTACGAACGGGTGCGAATGACGCGCATCAAAGGCCAGTCCCGAGGCTCGCGCGACGACACCCACCGTTCCAATGGCGCGCGCGTCTTCGATACTGAGTGCCGCGGTTCCGTTGAATCGGTCCACGATGCCGGCATTGGACTGTGCCAAGCCAACGATCTCGTCAAAGGAATCTCGAATCGTGGCCATCTCGTCAGTCGTCGGGACGTCGCGCAAAACCGTCGAACCCACTTCGATTGCTCCTCGCAAGAGGCGGTGACCCGTCACACGCTCATTGAGTCGCAAGAGCTGCTCGCGCAACATCATCGCGCGAGCGTGTCCGACACCGAAACTGACGTCATTGCACAGTGCGCCAATGTCGCCAACGTGGTTGTACAAGCGTTCCAGTTCGAGCAAGAGTGCTCGGCGCGAGCGTACCTCGGGAGAAACATTGATACCGGTGGCCTCCTCGACGGCCATACAAAATGCGAGCGAGTGGCCAACGGCCGTGTCTCCAGATATCCGCTCGGCAATCTCGATGCCGCGTTGATTGTCAACACCCTGGAACATTCGTTCGATGCCTCGATGCACGTACCAGAGTCGCGCGGTCATCTTGAGGATTGTTTCGCCCACGACCGAGAATCGGAAGTGACCGGGTTCGATGAGTCCGGCGTGCACCGGACCGACGGGTATCTCGTAGACGCCTGCACCTTGCACTTCGATGAAGGGATAAGGCGGCGCGTCGTTGTGAGCTTTCGGCATCGGACCGGCGTCTCGCCGCATCGGATGCCAATCTTCGGGCCAGTGCTGGTGGCGCACGAGCGGACGCAAAAACGGATGACCCTCAGGAACGATTGCGAAGTTGTCGTGTAACTCGCGTTCGAACCTGCTCGCACTAAAAGACAGGTCGCTTAGGGTCACGACTACAGGGCGATCGCGGTCAAGTCGAACGACGAGTTCGTGGCGCACGTCGGGAGGCCCACTCGTGAAGACGTACACCACGCGAATTGTGTCGCCGTCGTCATGGCCAGCGACGCCAGCTAAGCGGAAACCTTGCGCGAGAAGTTTTCGCGCACTTTCGTGAAGTTCGCTCACCCCAATGTCGGACATCGAACGCTCGCTCATCGAACGACCACGTTCGCGGCGTTGTGCAAGAGTGATTGAAGAGGCCACGCGAACACGCCGATGAGCACGCGCGCTACGAGTGTCTCCGATCAGTGGTGCAGCGACTGAACGCGGCGTGGGCTCCGGTGACGTTTCTGGCCGACGATCCCCCCAGAAGCATCTGTCGTGCGTGTCGCCAATGGCGCCAAAGATGACTCCGAGGCAGATGAGCGAGATCAACACCGCCCACCACAGGCCGACGTCTACTTCGGCGCGCGCCATCGAGAGTTCACTGATGAAGAGACTGAAGGGAGGAAAGCCGACGAGCGACACGAGTCCGACCCCAAAGATTCCCCGAGTACGGGACGTCGTGTCAGTAGGCCGGTGATCTTGGCGATTTCGGTGGTGCCCTCGGCGTGGGCGATCTCACCCGAGGAGAGGAAGAGGACGGACTTCGTCAGTCCGTGACCCAAAATCTGCAACAGTACGGCAGCTATCGCCAGTGGCGTGCCGGCGGCGGCACCGAGCGCCAGCAGTCCCATCTGCTCAATGCTCGAATAGGCCAACATGCGTTTGAGGTCGCGCTGGGCAATGAGCATCACGGTGGAGACCAAGAGAGACGCGATCCCCACGACGAGAAACAGTGTTCTCGGAAAGTCGGGGCCAAGTGCCAATACTGCGATTGCTCGAAAGCGCAGTAAGGCGTAGAACGCCACGGTGAGTAAGACGCCCGACATCAGAGCCGATATTGGCGCGGGCGCCTGACTGTGAGCGTCGGGTAACCAACTGTGCATCGGCGCGAGCCCCATCTTGGTGCCGTAGCCCAGGATCATCAAGGCAAAGGCGAGTCGCATCACGTTGGGATTCAAGTGCGGCGCGACGCTCATCACCGAAGTCCAATCCAGTGAGGTGCTGTGATGAGCGCCGAAGTGCAAGTCGGCGTAGTACACCAACACCGTACCGAGAAAGGCGAGGGCAATTCCGACCGAGCAGAGCAGGATGTACTTCCACGATGCCTCAAAGGCGTGGTCGGTTCGACGGTGTCCCACGAGAAAGGTCGTCGCGATCGTCGTCGCTTCGATTGAAACCCACATCACGCCGAGGTTCGCCGCGACCACCGCGAGCAACATGCACGTGATGAAAACCTGGGTCAATATCACGTAGTGACGGGCCCTTCGAAGATCGGTGACGCCCTCGTCGATTTCTTGATTCATGACACGAGAGGTGAAAAGCGTGGCGAGCAACGCAATCGTGCCGATCACTACCACCATGTAAGCACTGAGCGCATCGGCACGAAGTGTCCCGTGAAAAAACTCTTCCGATGGATGTCGCGTTGTGCGCGCACAGAGCGCCACGCCGAGTCCGAGGACGATTGCGCTCGATCCCGCACTCGCCCGACCAATCCACGCGCGCCACGAGAACGCGGAGGCGATGATCGCCATAAGAGCCGGTGCGAGGAGAATGAGGAAGCAGAGCATCAGTCGTGCAGCTCTTTCATGTCGACGATCTCACTCGCGCGGTCGCGCCGACCCATGTTGAGTATGAGGAACTGTAGAACCACGACGACGAGCAGGACGTCAAGGGAAGATCCGAGTTCGACAATCAGCGGCACACCTGCGGTGAGGAGAAACGTCACCAGCGCGATGCCATTATCAACGAGGATGATACCGACGACCTTGGATACAACCCGACGTCGGGTGACGAGCATGAAGTAACCCACGAGTATCGTCGCGATTCCAATGGGCGCCAGGCGCGTGGCCGCGCTCGGGGCGAGGGCAATGATCTTCGAACCCACGACGTATGACAGGACGATGAGAACGGCGGCGAAGACCAAGGATGCCGACACGTTGACGAGGGGGGAAGACTCTCGTGAATTTGCATCGACGCGGGCGACGCGACTCAACAGGCTCGGCACGACGGCGCCCTTCACGATGAGTACGAGTAATGCGGTGATCAAGAGTCCTCGGTCGTGTTCGTGAACCGACAACGTGAATGCGGCGGCGGCGAGGGCGATTCCCTGCAGCCGCAGCATCAAGATGATTGAACGCACTTGTCGGAACCAGAGCGTCATCACGGCCGAAACGAGCACTGCGCCCGAGAACAGTTCGAGTGCCCCGACGTAGGTCGTGTTCATCGCGCCACCAAACCGGTGATCACCGCGAGCACCGACAGTACGAATCCGCCGGCGAGCAACTCAGGTAGACGAAAGAGTCGAAGCTTTGCGCTGCGTATCTCTACGAGTGCGATTCCAAGGGCGATCAATGCGGTCTTCGCGACCAACGCCGCGCCACCGATAACAAGTCCGAGGAGCGAGAGATTGCGAGCAATACCCCAAGGAAAGAAGAGATTGGATAGCAGGGCGAACAAGAGGCCTAAGCGCATCGCGGCACCAACGGTCACGAGCGCGAGATCGGGTCCGGCATACTCGAGAACCATGGCCTCGTGAATCATCGTGAGCTCGAGGTGGGTCGAAGGATTGTCAACCGGAAGCCGTCCGGTTTCGGCGATGACGACGATGACCAGTGCAACGAGGGCCAAGAGTCGCGAAGGTCCCGACACCCAATCTGAGTGATTCATCGTCGCGTTCACAATTCCTGGAAGGTTGGACGTGCCCGACTGAATGGACAGTGCGATCACCGCCACGAGCAACGCTGGCTCCGAGAGTGCACCAATGGTCATGGCTCGACTGGAACCCATGCCGCCAAACGCCGTGCCGGCGTCGAGGCCAGCGAGAGCCGAGGCGACCGAACCGGTAAGGAGGAGGTAGACGATGACAAGGATGTCGGCACTGTGCCCGAGCAGAGGGCGCGTCGTCACCAGTGGCGAAATCACGACAGCGACCGTGCTCGCGGCAACGATGACCAATGGTGCGAGCGCGAGCACGACACTGGCGTGTGTCGCGTGCAGTCGCTCCTTCGTCAACAACTTACGAACGTCACGCCAGATTTGAATGACGGGCGCCCCTACTCGACCTTCAGCGCGAGCCTTTACCTTGGCCATGAAGCCCACGAGAAGCGGTCCGAGCGCCACGACGAGCACTAGTTGGAAACCCGACGCCACCCACTGGTACGAGAACGATGAAATCAAGCCGGTCACGCGAGGACCACCAGGACGACGAGCAACGCCACGAAACCGAAGGCGAGGTATCGGTGGACGCTGCCGTTTTGGAGACGTCGCGATGCTCGGCCAATCCAGAGCGCGGTATCAATCAAGGGACGATAACCATGCTGTTCGAGGGCATCGTTCACACGATTGCGATAGAGCAGTGATTGCTCGTAGTAGCGCGATTCGGCCACGTGGGTGACTTCCAGATCAGTTTGCGGACGAAGCACGTCAGCGAAGACCCGTTGCAGTGGTTCGGCGAAGGACGTCGCGGTGTACTGCATGCGGGGGCTTTGAATATCTCGTCCGCAGCCCCAAGCTTGCACGCGTCGCGAACGTCGATTCTTCAGAATTCGATTCAGAAGAGTCAGTACGACGAGCACGGCAATGAAGCCGACCAACAAGAATAGGGGCTCGATGTCACCTCGAAAGCGAGAAAGCTCGAGACCGATACCTCGCAAAACGGGGGATCCACTGGACGGCGAATGTCCGGCCTCGGCCGCTCGCTCGACGAGTCGGACTGCGAGTCCAGGTAGGAGACCGATGACGACACTCGGAACAATTAGTAACGTCATTGCTAACTTCATTGAGATGCTGGCATCGGTGGCGTCGTGGGCGCCACGTGATCGGGCTTGACCGAGAAAGCCAATGCCGAAAGCCTTAACGAACGCCACGGCGGTTAGACCGCCGGTCAACGCTAGTACCACCACGCCGGCGAGCATGACGATAAGTGACGGTGCACTGTGATCCTTGAATCCGTGCAGAAGTCCTTGGAGTACGAGCCATTCGCTCGAGAACCCACTGAGGGTCGGCACCGCCATGATCGAACACGCACCCAGCGCGAAAATGCCGGCGCTGAACGGCATCGTGCGTATCAACCCGCCCAAGAGGTCGAGGTCTCGTGTTCCGGTGGAGCGTTCGATCGATCCCGCGACAAGAAACAGAGCACCTTTGAATCCCGCGTGCGCCACGAGCAGAAGTAGCGCCGCGGTCAGGGCAAGCTCGCCTACGCCGCGATGACCAGTGTCACTAAGGGCACCCGCGGCTCCGACACCCACGAGAACTAACCCCATAATGTCAATGGTCGAATACGCGAGAAGTCGTTTCACGTCGGTTGCGGTGGTCGCGTGCAGTGCACCGTAGAGGGCCGAGACAGCGCCGAAGCTGGCAACCGCCACCCACCACCAGACGGTGCCATCACCTAAAAGGTCGACGCCAACTCGGATGATGCCGTAGACGCCCATGGCGACCATCGCACTGGACATCAGCGCTGATACCGGACTGGGCGCCTCTGGATGGGCTCGAGGCAGCCAAACGTGCAGAGGAACTGCCCCGGCCTTTGATGCAAAGCCCAGCAGTGCGAGTACGAAGGCGAAGGATCGAACAGTGTCTGAAAGGAAGGGCGCGTGGTGACGAAGGTCCGCGAAGGTCTGGCCGCCACCGTGGGTCGTGAGTAGTAAAAATCCCAAAAGAATGCTCGCGGCCCCGATTTGAGTCATGGCGCCGTACCAGAGTGCGGCGCTACGCGCGTCATCACTGTGACGCTGGTCCGTGAGTATGAGGAGCATGGAACTTACCGCCATGAGTTCCCAACTGAACATGAAGCCAACGATGCTGGAGGCGATAGGAACGACGAGCAAGGCGAAGATGAACAACATGAAGAGCGTGAGAGCGCTACGAGACCTCAATTCATTGCGCGCATAGCCTACGCAAAAGATGCACACGGCAAAGCCAACAAATCCCGCCATGATGACGAATAACGCTGCGAGTGGATCGAGAGTGAGTGTGAGCCCAAACATAGGAAGCAGACGCGACGTGTGCACGGTTGTTATCGAGCCGTGAATGAGCGTGTCGAAGGCAGCAACACTTGCGAGTGCACAGCCAATTGCTCCAAGGGTCGTGACGAAGCGAAGGCGGTAGTTGTTTGGCAGTGAGCCCGCCATTGTGGCGAGCAGACAACACACGAGGCCCCACAGCAAAAGAGTCATCGTTATCGGCCGGTTAGGCTTCTCAACGCGTTGACTATTGCAGTGGGGTGCGGCGGACAGCCGGGGATCTTCACGTCGACGCTTACCACGTCGTCGAGCAGCGAAGCGACGCCGCTCGCGTCAGCGAAGATGCCCCCGTTGATCGCGCAGTCGCCACAAGCCACGATGAGATGGGGGTTTGAGAGGGCGGCCACCGTTTGAGCGAGAGGACCGACCATGTTGTGCGTCACGACACCAGTAACCAGAAGTCCGTCCGCGTGGCGCGGGGATGCAACAAGTCGTGCGCCGAATCGTTGCAGGTCATAATGTGGACCGAGTGCCGATGCGATCTCCACTTCGCAGCCATTACACGAACCAACGTCAACGTGACGCAACTGAAGAGAACCGAAAAGCTGAGTACTGTCGAGAGGCGTAGGGCGCTGGGGCGCTCGTTCGGTAATGGGCCGACGAATAAGCCAGCTGAAGGTCGAGCGGGCTCGCTGACGAGCGCTCATTTTGGTTGGTCGAGGCGCTCGAGTGTTGCTTGAGCGCGTCCAAGCGTTGAGGCGAGAACTGATCGCGCTGCGGCTAGAAACTTTGGAATGCTCGGATCGGTGATCTGGTAACTCACCGTGTTACCTTGCCGTTGAGAGACGACGAGTCCGGTCTGTTTCAAGACGCTGAGGTGCTGGGACAAGGTTGAAGGCTCAATTCCAAGTTCGCTAAGGAGTCTGCTCACCGGCAACTCACCGTTCACCAAGAGTTCGAGGATGCGAATCCGCACTGGGTGTCCGAGTGATCGAAAGAGATCAGCTTTCGCTACGTACAGCGGTTGATCGAGACGGGGGTACTCCATATCCCAATGATATCCATGACTTTCGAAATTCTGCAATTACTAAAGTACTTTCACGTTCCCGCAGAGTAAAACCTTCGAAATGGCTCGCAGTGGCGAGATCTCTGGAACGGCGAATGCCTCAAAGGGCACGAAATGAGCGTGAAATAGCGGTTAAGAAAGTGCCTGGCAGCGCCATTTCGGCGCCACCAGGCACTGGGCACGACCTAAGAAAATAGGCGCTGATTACCTTTGAAAGTTTTCATGACGGGAGTCATTTCCGCGTCCGTTGGTGAAGTTGAAAGAACCGTGGACCTTTAACCCTCCAGTGCTCATCCAGGCATCTCCATGACCGTGATCGCACGTTGAGTTACCTGTCAGCACCTTGATTGAAAGCACGGTGACCGGCGTGGTGCTCGACAACGTGATGACGACTTTGCTGTTGAGCAACGACGCGCCCGAGGCGAGTCCGCTCACCGTTGTCGAAGAACTGAGTGCGTACGTTGTCGAGGCCGTGGCACCGTGGCCTTCGATGGAGATCGAAGTGCCAGCGACGTAGCCAGTGACGACACCTTCAACCAACGGCGCTCTCAGCGGCAGCACCTTGATTGAAAGCACGGTGACCGGCGTGGTGCTCGACAACGTGATGACGACTTTG
Organism: uncultured Acidimicrobiaceae bacterium; assembly: GCA_963834545.1. Classification (GTDB taxonomy): domain Bacteria; phylum Actinomycetota; class Acidimicrobiia; order Acidimicrobiales; family RAAP-2; genus RAAP-2. The sequence continues at coordinate 12,410 of CAWICL010000035.1, forward strand.
CTGTTGAGCAACGACGCGCCCGAGGCGAGTCCGCTCACCGTTGTCGACGAACTGAGTGCGTACGTTGTCGAAGTCGTGGCACCGTGGCCTTCGATGGAGATCGATGTGCCAGCGACGTAGCCAGTGACGACACCTTCAACGGCATTGTTCACGCTCCACGATGAGTCGTGGTGTGCGGCGTTTCCATGGGCAGACGCCGATGCGATGCCGACCACACCTGCGGAAAGTCCCAGACTCATTGCGGTCGCGGCGACAAATCGTACTGCCATGTTTCTTTTGCTCAATTTCATAACATTTCCCTCCATTTCACTTCATCCAAGATGACCTTGGACAACAACAAGTTTGAAGGGTCAATTTGTGAAGTTTCTGCGAGCCATCAGTGCAAAGCATGAAACTTAGGCAATATTTTGTTCAAAACTTGTCATCTCGCCGAATTTGCGCGTGATCGGGTTTTAGTGAGCCAAGTCGACTGTTCTTCTCAGAAAGCACGTTCTTCGATTGATTTGGATGATTCGCTCACCGAATAGTTGATTCGCCTTGGTACTCGTGGTTCCGTTCGCGTTGATTTCGTGGGTTAAGTTGCCTCCTAATGCGACTCGTCGGACCATCCTTGCGGGAAAACCCGTGAAACCAGGGAAAAGACGCCGCCGAGACGCCTTGTTGGACCGAGGAAATGTTGTCCCGCGAGTCGTCCTACTGCTCGCGGTCCTCATCATCAACACAGCGTTGAGTGTCCAGGCGAGCAGTGCGCCATCAATCTCTCGAATTGCGAGCCCGATCGGACTCCATATATATGGCATAAATGGTCGCAAATTTGGAATCCGTACCCAAATACACGTGCTTGCTTTCAATGACGCTCGATTCACTCTCGCCATTGGTCTCGCCAATCACGCGATTGACGGAGGTTTGCAAACACCGAGTTCGATGTGCGACGAGACACCAGGATGCGTCGCTGCTATCAATGGGGATTTTTTTGACTTAACTCCAGCAGGGATTCCCGACCCGGGCGACGAAGTTGGTGGAATCATTCAGAATTGTGTCTTGTTGCACAGCTCCGAGATTTCTCATCAACAGGTGATTCTCGACGGGCACATTGTGAGCAATGGACTCAATTGGACCAGCACGCTGAGCGTCAACGACATGACCTTTCCTATCAACTCGGTGAACCAAGAGCTCCCGCTGTCGTATCCAGGCGTCAGCGTTCCTCTTCGGGGCACACTGCTCTACACCTCTGCCTACGCCCTTGACACTCCCACTGGCACGGATCGAACGACGTACGAGTTCACTCAGGTCAATGGCGCATCGAGTCCGACGACGATTAACTCAACCGCCGAGTTGACCTTTGTTGGCGAGACGACTCAACCCCAACGAGTTGCGATTGGGCAAGTCGATATCTCTGCACCAACGAACTCGGCACTTGGTTCCATCCCAGTAGGTTCGAGCGCGACCCTAAGCACATCATCAACTGCGGGTTGCGACGACATCGGGGGCATCCAATCCTCATCAATCAAGGTGAGGTAGTGCCGGTCACTCGGGCCGATACCTACATGATCAAGCCCTACGCGAGAAGCGTGATTGGTTGGACCTCCACGGGCGAAACGGTGTTGATGACGGTCGACGGCAAAGACGCGGTCTCGGGGGCGACTGCCTACCAACTTGATCACGTCCTCACGTCCATTGGAGTCGTGACGGCCATGGATCTCGATGGTGGCAATTCCAGCACGATGTTCGTCGATGGACGCGTCATCAACAAGCCATCGCTCGGAGTCGAACATCCAGTGTCGACGGCTTTGTTGGTAATGACGACATCGTAACGAATGAGTTCGTTGCCTCTCTTCGTCATCATCAAATACGCCGATTTGACGAGCGATGTCGAACCGCAAAATTCTTCCTTGATCTTCTGGATCACTGCGTGGATTTGGCCCAATCTTGTCCCTATACGAATCCGAACCATGGCAAGGTGATGTGGTGACGATAGTGACGGTATTTCGCAGCAGGTTACGCTCCAGCGTTGAAAGTGCGCATCAGGATGTTCCTCGTTCGATGGCAAACATCGCGGAATTGATTTCGGGCTACCTTGATCTGACGTTTGGCGAGCTTCCTGATAGTGAACGGGTCACCATCGTTCGTTTTCTTGAGCGCGAAAGTCATCGTGCGTGGGTCAAGCACCCCGACGTCGAACTGGACAGTAACGAGGTTGCGACGAGTCCTATTCCTGGTACGACATCTCGGTATCCGAGCAGACCTGCGGCCAAACGTTCACGCGTGACGATTCCTAGTTTTGTTCCTCTGATACCGATGTCTCGTAGTCGCGAACCTAAACCTTATGCTCATCATGCGCGAGACTCTCACGTCTTTGCAGAGAATTTTCGTATCACCTGACATTGACCAAATGAAAAGAGACATCATGACCGAGCCACTATCCGCACTTCGTGCCTCAGTGGAACATTTGCGTTCCGTTGTTGAGAGCACCGATGTCCTGGTGCCGAAACGCCCGCGTATCCCGCTGATTGGACAATTGCCAACACGATGTCGCACATTGGCTCGGGCGCCGTCATCTTGAAGCAAGGTCTCAAGAACGTCCTGCAGGCGAAGCCCAGTGACCCGGGCTTCAATCAGTCTGTCTGGGATGAATGGAACGCCAAGGCGCCTGCCCTCCAAGTGCGTGATGCACTGGTCGCGGACAACGCACTATTGGTCGCGCTCGAAGCCGTATCCCTAGATCAACGCGGTACTTTTCACTTCGTCATCTTCGACCTTGACTTCAACGGGTTCGTTTCGCTGCGACTTGGTGAACAGGCGATGCACACCTGGGACGTCGAAGTGGCGTTGAATCCTGCGGCGAAACTTTTGCCGGACGCGGTGGGTGTCATTTTGCATGTGCTTCTCCAGGGTCGTAGGTTTTTCGGCAAGGCCAACGGTGAGCGAAAGATGTCCACGTCCGCACGACGGATCCCGATCAGGATTTCACCGTTGTCTTCGCTGGCGAGTCGGTTAGTCTGGTCGGCGCATCGCACACCGACGATGTTGACGTGGTGCTACTGGCTCGGAGCCTTCATCGGTCTCGTCTACGGACGATTTTGATCCGGAGAGTGTGGTTCCTGGCGCTGAACGTGTTCTGGTGTCGCTCCGATTGGCGTTTCCGGGCTTCTAAATGCTCAACGAGGCAA
>CAWICL010000036.1:0-4926 GCA_963834545.1 uncultured Acidimicrobiaceae bacterium
CGATCGAAGTCCGGGCATCGAGCTCACCACTTCGCCAACGCGAACGAGGGCGTCGTGGTGATCGGAGAACACCAGCACGTCAGCGTCGAGCCCGCTTCCCAGGTCTTCCATCATCGAGGCGGGAAGATGATGAAACGCTCCAACGACGAAACTCTCGGGCAACGCGAAGGCGATTTGGGCCGCCATGGAGCCGCGCGGTGGATAGAGTGCGACCAGTTCGCCACCCTCCTTGGCGAGCGCGTTCACCATTGAGATCACGATTTTGCCCCTGAGCGCAGCACGCAGGGCGCGCACGGTGGCGACCGCCGAATCCCACGGGGTCGCCACGATGACCAGGTCGGCCTGAGCGGCATCTTCGTTCGAGGCGCCCGAGATCGTTGTCGCACCCGCGTCGCGCATTCGCGTCGCGACTTCGTGCGCTCGCTCGGGGTCGCGCGAACCGAGCACCACGTCAAAACCCGCGCTCGAAAGTCGTCGCGCCACGCCTCGTCCCGCGGGACCGGTACCGCCCAGTATGCCCACTGTTTCCATCGTCGTCCTTTAAAAGAAATGCCTCGAAGTACGCTAACTCTATGGGACTACTTGAGAACCACCGCATCCTCGTGACTGGCGTCTTGACCGATGATTCATTGGCTTTCGGCATTGCCCAACGCGCACTCGAAGAAGGCGCCACCATCGCACTCTCCGGGGCAGGTCGGGGCATCTCGCTCACCCGACGCGTCGCTCGCAAACTCGGTGACGTTGGCGAAATCATCGAACTCGACGTCACCGCTCCCGATCAAATCGATCAAGCCGTTGCCCAGGTCGAGGAGCGTTTTGGACGCCTCGACGGATTGGTGCACGCCATTGGCTTTGCTCCCGAAAGTTGTCTTGGATCGGGAATGTTCCTCGCTCCCTTCGATGACGTCGCGCTGGCGATGCAGATATCCACGTACTCACTGGCCGCTCTGGTTGGTGCGTTTCGGCCCCTCTTGCAAAAGAGCGTCGCGAGCGGCGGGGCTTCGGTGATCGCGCTCGACTTTGACGGAACGAGGGCCTATCCCATGTACGACTGGATGGGCGTGATGAAGGCCGGACTCGAATCGCTCGGTCGTTACCTCGCACGAGAAGTAGGCCCCGACAAGATTCGTGTGAACATGCTCGCCGCGGGACCGGTACGCACCATGGCCGCCAAGTCGATTCCAGGATTCTCTCTCTTCGAAGACACCTGGGCGACGCGCGCTCCCCTCGGTTGGGACGTGCACGACTCGTCAGCGGTCGCCGACACGGCCGTGGCGCTGCTCTCGCCTCTCCTTCGTGCAACGACCGCCTCGGTGATTCACGTCGACGGCGGGGCCCACGCCATGGGCTAGCGCTCTTGCTGGGCGAACTGGGTCTGATAGAGGTCGTGATAGAGCCCGCCCGCCGCGAGGAGTTGCTGGTGCGTGCCGCGCTGGACAATTCGCCCGTCCTCGACGACCAGGATCTCGATCGGCGTTTCGTATGGTCGAGAGTCGGTGCGCGATCACGAGCGACGTGCGCGAGGACATGGTCTCGTCGAGTGCTCGCTGTACGGCAGCTTCACTCTCGGCGTCGAGGTGTGCGGTTGCTTCATCGAGCACAACGGAGTCTTGGCGATTTCAACAAGAGTCGCGCGAGTGCGACACGTTGTTTTTCTCCCCCGGACAAGCGGTAGCCGCGCTCACCAACGACGGTCTCGAGACCGAGTGGCAAGGTCTCGACCAGATTCCATATTTGCGCGGCTCGAAGCGCGGTTTCGAGTTCGGCGTCGGTGGCGCCGGGTTTGGCGAAGACGAGATTGACTCGCAAGGTGTCGTGAAAGAGATGCGGATCTTGGGTGACGACGCCCACCGTGGCGTTCAGCGATGCGGTCGTCGCGTCACGAACATCCGTGCCGTTGATGCGAACCGCACCCCGGTCCACGTCATAGAGCCGTGAGACGAGCAGCGAAATGGTGGTCTTACCGGCACCACTGGGACCAACGAGGGCGGTCATCGTTCCCGGGGGCACCTCGAAACTGAGATCATGAAGTACTTGGGTGCGAGGCGTGTCGTCAAGTCGAGCGACCGCCTCGAGTGAAGCGAGCGAGACCTCCTCGGCGCCGGGATACGAGAAGTCAACATTCTCAAAGACCAACGCGGCGGGTCCGCTGGTGATGGCCACGGCGTCAGGACTCTCCTTGATCATTGGTTCGAGGTCGAGCACTTCGAAGAGTCGCTCGAAACTCACCATGGCCGACATGTAGTCAATGTTGAGATTGGACAGCTGGGTCAAGGGCCCATAAAGACGAGTGAGATAGGCAGTAAGGGCAACGACCGTTCCTACGGCCAAAGCGCCGTGCAACACCTCCACGCCGCCAAACCCGTAGGCGAAGGCGGTCGCGAGTGATGCGGTCAACGAGAGCGCGATGAAGAAGAAGCGCTGGTACGTCGCTTGATGTATGCCGATATCGCGAACTTGACCCGCTCGACCTTCGAAGTAATCGAGCTCGTCCTCTGGGTCGACCAAAGAGCTTCACGACCATGGCGCCCGCCACGTTGAAGCGTTCGGTCATGACCATATTCATTTCGGCGTTCAGTTCCATGCCGCGCTGGAACAACGTGCCCAGGCGTCGCCCAACCCGGCGGGCAGGAATCAGAAACACCGGCAACAAGAACAGGGCCACCAGCGTGATCTGCCAACTGAGCACCAACATCGTGCCCAAAATGATGGCGACCAGAACGAGGTTACCCACGACGTTGGAGAAGAGGTCCGTGAAGGCCTGCTGAGCCCCGATGACGTCATTGTTCAACCGACTGATCAGCGCTCCGGTTTGGGTGCGCGAGAAGAACGCGATGGGCATGGCCTGGATGTGTTCGAACACCTTGGCGCGAAGGTCGTAAATCAAACTCTCGCCAATGACGGCCGAAATGCGCCGCTCGAACAAGGAGAGCACCGCATCGATGACCGCCAAAAGAGCCGTCAAGAGCGCCAGGCCTATCACCAAGTGTTCACGGTGCTTGGCAATACCTACGTCGATGATCGCACGAAGCAGTAGTGGCGCCACCGAGCTCACGACCGCGTCAAGAATCACCGCGGTGATGAAAATGATCAGGGCGGCCTTGTAGACCTTGGCGAAGGTGAGCATGCGAGGCAGCGTGCCCTTTTTGATGCGGTGTTCGAGGAGTTTTCGGTCGCGCTGCATCGAGCGCATGCCCATGCGTGCGCCCGGGTTCCCGTGCATGCTCATGTCAACTCCCTCGCCTGTTGCAGTGTAGGAAGCGAACTGCCACCTCGGATCGTCGACGAACGATTCTGCTACGAGGTCGCCGCGCTCACGAGGATCAAGACACCCAGAGCACACATGACACATCCCCCGATGGAGCGAAGCACGACCAAACGAGTGGGTGAGCCCGCGAGCCACTCGCGCGCGGTACCCGCTATGAGGCCCCAGGTTCCGTCGCTGCAAAAGGCCATGACGCTGAACACGCAGCCCAGAAGCACGAGTTGGCCTGTCACGTCGCCGCTCGAACGAGTGACGAAGTGGGGAAACACCGCGGTGAAGAAGATGAGGGACTTGGGGTTCAAGATGCCCACCGTAAAGCCCTGGCGCACGATGTGCGCATTCGTGGGTCGAGTCTCTTCACGCTCGGTCATGGCCCGGGCGTGGGCGTGTCGATGCCGCAGCGCGTCCACCCCGAGCCAGAGCAAGTACGTGCCACCGAAGATTTGCAACACGATCGAAAACGTCTTGGAGTGAGCGAGGAAAGGACGCTAAGGCCGAGCGCGACAACGAGTGAGAGCACCAGCGTGCCGAGGCTGTTGCCAAGGACCGAAGGACCGCTATGGCGCGGCCCCACGCGACACCTCGCGCGAGGGTGAAGAGCACGCTCGGCCCCGGGACCATGATGATGATGATCGAGGCGACGAAGAACTGAACGAGGTGGCTACCGGTTATCACGTGGCGAACCTTCGAGAGACCCAATTCACGACCTGCAGGCTGGCGCCAATGCAAAACCCAATGGTGCACGCAAAAAACGCTGTCCCGACCCCCACCGTGCCGCCGAGCAGCCAACCAGCGACCAGCACCATCACCTCGAGCGTCAATCGTACGTAGACGACGCTCACGTTTAGGTGCCGATGCAAACTCGTCATGAGCCCGTCGCGCTTCGCCCCAACGCGCACGTGAGATAGAGCGCGCTACCCACGCCAATCAGAATGTAACTGCTCCCACCATGAATACCGTCTTCATCACGTCACTCGATGGTTCGGCCACATTCGAAGAGGTGAGATCTAAGACATAGGCAATGATGACCAGGTTCGCAATGGTCGAAAGCCAGGGTGTTCGCGAAGTGGGAACCACGCGAGCAAGACCACACAACTTATGAGGGCGGTCGACCAACCAAGCGAGAGATGTGCGTGCTTCGCAATCCCCTGGGCGAAGACGTCGCCCAGGGTGTTGCTCCCCAATGAGAGGCAACCAAGAGACCTTCGCCAACGCCAAAGAGGCCGAGCCCGATTACCAACGGGGCAACCATGCGCGGCGAAAAGCCCAGGTGCTGCTGGCCCGCCAAGGGGTCACCGGGATTTTGTGGCTCAGTTTTGCCATTCGGCAACGCTACTTGTCGAGCGTAAGCCTTTTGTCATCGCGTCTGGAACCTGACAAATCTGTATTTGATTCGTTGGTGCACCCGAGGTGAAGTCCACGCGGGGTACCAGACATCCACCAGCCCGTCGAGCCCTCGTGGCGACAAACGCTGAAAACTTCGATGTCTCGGCCGTGTCCGATTCGCTGTGGCTATCGCTCGGTGGCTGCCAATTGGTTTAATAATTGTTTTACCTTTTTACCTTATTCACTGTTTTAGAGTTATAATGTAAAAACGTAAAGGCTAAGCCAGCTCAAAAGGGACAGAAATGTCAAATAAGAAGAGATCGGAGTCGCCGGTC
>CAWICL010000037.1:0-9138 GCA_963834545.1 uncultured Acidimicrobiaceae bacterium
GCCACAATTGCTATTTCGAATGGTGACTCTCGCGTCGTTGGACGAGAAGCCAACGTGTCGTGTCAAAGTCTGCGTCCCTGTACTACTTCTCGAAGGCCATCGAATGGATTGTCATGGGCGAAGTTGTCCTAACATTTGTCACACATCCAAGAAAGGTGAACCTTGAAGTTAGTGTTGATTCGACACGGCGCCACGCAGTGGAGTGTCTCGGGTCGTCACACCGGAAGAACGGACATCGCACTCACTTCGAAGGGGCGAGAGCAAGCCCAGGTCACGGCCGTAGGGATTCGAAGTCTGTTGGGGAATGAGTTCGACTTCGTCCGAGTTTTTACGAGTCCTCTCCAGCGCGCGACCGAGACGGCCTCGATCGTTATCGGTCCCGGCATTCCAGTGACTCGTGACGAAAATTTGCTGGAATTCAACTACGGCGAATACGAAGGGCTCACCTTGGAAGAAATTCAAACCAGGCGACCCGGTTGGAATTTGTGGATCGACGGCTGTCCCGGCGGTGAAACGGCCCACCAAGTCGGCGAGCGCGCCGACACGTTCTCACTTCGCTCTCGAGCGACGATGGCCCAATCGTCGTCTTTTCGCACGGTCACTTGTTACGAGTTCTCGCCGCTCGGTACATCGGCCTTGATGCCAAGGTGGCGCAATTTCTTATGCTCGATACGGCGACGATCTCGGTATTGCAAGATCTTCGAGGAAGCCGAGTAATCAACGTTTGGAATCTCGATTCGGCATTACTCTTTCGCTGAGCCGGCTCCAGCCAAGTGTTTTCAATATGATCGATACGATTTCAACGCCGTCGTAGGTCGCACACACTCGTCTTGGGGGATGCGGGTATCACGTCGTATTTGGAATCGCACGTGGCGCGCACCTAACCGCACCAATCGTCCTTCGTTGAACGTCGATCCTGTTCGTCGCTACGTGCCCTCTATTGTTCATTCTCAGGAGGGTGACGTGTCTGAGCAGTGGAGCCGCCAAGACTACTTACGTGATGTGCAGTACCGCGACGAAAAGAAACTTTTCGCCCGCGCGAACCTTCACCGTAAGCACTCAACGGCGACGACTCACTTCTTCCCTTGGCTGGCGTCGCAAATCGCTTGGCCCCACAACGGTCACGTCCTTGACGTCGGGTGCGGTCCGGGTTGGTTTTGGACTCAGGGTGCCATCGACTTGCCAGACGATCTGCACCTCACGTTGACTGATCTCTCACCCGGCATGGTGCAACGAGCCAGTACTTCGCTCGCGGCGAGCAAATGGTGTAACTCTCTCAGGGCGCTCGTCGCCGATGCTCAAGAGCTCCCCTTCGAAGATCAATCGTTTGACGTCGTCGTCGCCAATTTCATGCTCTATCACGTTCCCGATCCCTACCGTGCCGTTGACGAAATCGCCAGGGTCCTAAAGTCCGACGGCTCGCTGCTCGCCGCGACCAATGGCCCCGGCAATCTCAAGGAGATTGGTGAACTTGTTTCCGAGGTATTTGGGACCAAACGATTCGAACGATCGGTCGAAGCCTTTGGCTCGCTATCGGGGAGGCCGATTTTGTCCTCGGGTTTCAAAGACGTGCAGTGGCGCGACTATCACGATTCGATCCTTTGCACCGACAGCGAGGACGTCATTGCGTACATCACTTCTAGTCCGCCTGGCGAGTCCGCAGACAGCGCTCAACTCGCGACGCTTCGTGATCGCGTTTCTCAACGATTCATTGCTGGTGATGGCACCATGATCATCACGAAGAACACCGGGGCATTCGTAGCTCGTGATCCGCGTCCCGTGAACTAAAAATGTTGGACCCAGATGTTCGGTTCCACGTGTCGACCAAGATCTCGTTCTCGATCAATCACCACGACGTCCAAGGCTCCGGGTACCACGTAAAGACCACTCCGGGGAAATAACATCTGGGTCCAGCTCTCCCATTCGGCGACGGAACCTTCGATGATCATCGAGGCGGGAGCAGTCGCGATTATCTTGGCCCCCATCCGCTGGTGCGTTCGAATCCACGGATCGATATGAAAACCATCCTCGCGTGCCCAGGTCGCGTATTCGTCAATGGAAATCAAGGGATACTGCGCCTTGAGCGTTGGACGCAGTGGCGCCATCACGTGGGTCAAACCATCATTGAGAGCACGCTCTCGCAGGGCGGCGATGACACGCGTGGACAGACCTTCTCCCTGGCGCCCCGGTCGGACGGCAATGGCCATCACACTGAGCGTGTTGGGTCGGGCTCCTTGTTCGTGCTCGTGGATTGCTCGGATCAGAGCGTCGTCGTAGCCCGATGGGAGGTCTTCGAGGGTCTCATTCCAGGAGAATGCCACACCCCAGCCCCCAGCAAGAACCAAGCCGCTTCGTAAGAACTCGATATCCAGATTGGGGAAGTACTCCGTGACTCGTTGCAAATAAGGCTTGATGGTGTCGTCGTGAAAGATGAACTCAGGCCAAACTGCGCGATACCAGTCACGTTGTTGGTCATCAAGATCGGGCCGGTCTACCGTGCGAATGACCTGATAGTCAGTCACCGGCGACCGTTCACTCGACGCTCAGGGCTTCTTAACGATTCCGTAGTGAATCATTGACTCGGCCATGGCAATGGTCATTTCTTCGAGGTCACGCGGTTGAAAGCTCAACTCGGAAGTAATTTTCGTCGAGTCGACGTGAAACGGCTTTCCGATCTCAGGCACGACGAACTTTAGACTCGATCGAACAGGGCCACAATCTGTACCGCGATCTTTGGAAGCTTCCGCAAGGGAATCTTGTAGCCCTGACTCGCGTAGTGCGAATCGAGAATCTTCCCGATGGCCATCAACGGAACTGAATCGCTCGCGACACAGATGTAGCGTTGTCCCGCCGCATCGGATTGTGTCATCGCCTTCAGATGCGACCACGCAACATCACGGACATCAATTGGCGGAAACCAGACGTCAGGCATGCCGGGCACCTCGTGGTTCATCATCCGCTTTACGGCCTCACCCGACGAGCTGACGTGCGCCGAGAGCACGGGTCCCAACACGAGTCCGGGAAGAATCGTGGTCAACTCCATCGACGACGCATTCTCAGGAGACCTGATGAACTCCCACGCGGCCTTCTCGGCGACCGTCTTCGACTTCGCGTAGGGATCCATCTCTCGACTGTTGACGTTGGACCAGTCCGCTTCGCTGTAGGGATGGTCTCTTGGCGTACCGTAGGCGACCGACGCAACCGATGAGGTCATGACAACACGCTTCACGCCGGCGCGACTCGCCGCGCGTAGGACGCGAAGCGCTCCGTCTCGTGCGGGGACGATCATCTCGTTCTCGTCCTTGGGAACCTTCAAGAAAATGGGACTCGCGACATGCAGCACGTACGCACATCCCGACACCGCGTCGTCCCAACCATCGTCTGAGGTGAGATCCGCCGCGAAAACCTCGAAGCGACCTTCGAGAGTCGTACCTGGACTGAGATGGGGCGACAACGTCGCGATCAATTCCGCTTGACGACTGGCGGAGCGAGCACTCGCGCGAACGTGATAGCCCGCCTCGAGCAATTGGAGGATGCAGTGTTGAGCGATGAAACCCGTACCGCCGGTGACAAGAACTGTATCTGGCATAGAGCATCAATCTAGTGAGAGTGTCGAGATTGTGCTTGGCTCAAGGAAGAACGGTCGTGCCCGCGCTCCCATCCAACAGACCCGTCGCATCGTCGAAAGTCCCGATGACCGCCTGTTTACCCGTCGCCCTGACAAACCGGCACGCTGCATCGACCTTGGGTCCCATGGAACCCGAGGCGAAGTCCATGGCGCGTAGTTCGGCGACAGTTGCCCTATTAATAGGGCGCTGTGTCGCCAGACCGAAGTCGACGTACACCGCGGGCACGTCGGTCAACAGCAAAAGAGCGTCCGCATCAGTGTCACGCGCGATCAACGCAGCGCCGAGGTCCTTATCAATGACCGCTTCGACGCCCTCGAGGTTCCCCGTGGTGATCACGTGCGACCGGAATGCCACCGCCGCCAGCGCACACCACCATGGTGTTCGCCGCGACGAGGTCGAGAATCGTAGGCAACTCAACGACTTGGACCGGCTCGGGGGAAGCGACGACGCGCCGCCAAAGGTCCCCTTCTTGGTGCAACGACCATTTGCCATGTCCGAGCCGCAGTGCCTCTTCCTTGGGATAGCCGCGCCCAACGAACTTGGTGGGCGCATTGAATGCGGGATCGTTGCGGTCGACGATGGTGCGCGTGACAATCGCGACGACGCGACGATCAAGCACGTTTCCAAGGGCTTGGACCAGCCAGTAGCCAATCATGCCTTGCGTTTGTGCTCCGAGAACGTCGAACGGGAAGGGATGGTCGAGCGGGGATCGCTCGCGCTTTCCAGCGCCAACATTCCCACCTGGGTCCGTTACCGTGAGTCACGATGACGTCGTTGTCTTGGCAAATCGGCGCTAAGTGACGCACCGCGTCAACGACGTGATGCTGTTGGATTTCGGCGGCGGGTTTCTCCCCTCGTTGCAAGAGCGCGTTGCCGCCGAGTGCGGCGACGATACGAATCTCAGGCTCCCGACAACGTGGCGACCAGTATCGCCTTGATGGTGTGCAGGCGGTTCTCCGCTTGGTCAAAGACGATCGACGTCGCCGATTCAAAGACGTCGTCGGTCACCTCTAGTGCGCTTACCCCGTAGGTCTTGGCTAAGTTCGCGCCAATGTCAGTCTCAGTGTTATGCAGTGCTGGCAGACAGTGCAAGAAACGTACGTCAGGGTTCTTTGCCGCCGCGATCAAGGGTGCATTGACTTGGAACGGCATGAGCAGTTTTATCCGTTCGCCCCACGATTCGACCGATTCACCCATGGAGACCCACACGTCGGTGTAGATGAAATCCGAGCCCGCCACGGCTTCTTCAGGATTCTCGGTAAGAAGGATCCTGGCGTTGGAGTATTCCGCCAAACGTTTGGCGATGTCCTGGACTTCTATGGATGGCTGCAACCCCGCGGGCGCGCTGACGCGCACATCCATACCGAGGAGCGCTCCAGCGCAAAGCAGCGAATTCGCGGTGTTGTTATGGGCATCGCCCACGTAGGTGAGAACAATCTCCTCGATGGGCTTTACGCTGTGGTCGAGCATCGTTCGAACGTCGGCCAGCAATTGGGTGGGGTGCCACTGGTCCGTGAGTCCATTCCACACCGGTACTCCAGCGAAATTCGCCAGCACCTCAGCGTCGTGATGAGCGAATCCCCGAAACTCAATGCCGTCAAACATGCGACCAAGCACCCTCGCGGTATCCTTCGAGGACTCTTTGTGCCCGAGTTGGGTCTCCCCGGGTCCCATGAACGTGACGTGGGCACCTTGATCGTGCGCAGCGACTTCAAAGGCAGCTCTGGTTCGCGTCGAGGTCTTCTCAAATATCAGTGCAATGTTCTTGCCCATCAGGTGCTTCGTCTCAATACCCGACCATTTTTCTTGGCGAAGTTGGTCACTGAAATCAACGAGCCCGAGAAACTCCTCTTTCGTCAAGTCAATGTCTCGAAGCAGACTTCGTCCCTTCAGACTACCGAGGATTTCACTGTTTTTCATGTCACGCTCCCTCGTTCTATCGGACACGTCATGCAGCGTGGACCACCTCGACCTCGACCAAGCTCACTCCCATCAATCGAGACCACCTCGATGCCCGCACGACGAAGCATCGTGTTCGTGGCGACATTGCGTTCATAACCTATGATTACGCCGGGTGCTACTGCAAGGAAATTGGTCCCGTCGTCCCACTGTTCCCGTTCTGCGGCGCGAACGTCCTCGTCGGTCGTGAGCACGCTCACGTGATCCACTTTCAAGACTTGAGCCAGTGTCTCCCAGAGATCTTCGTTTTGGCTGAGGCCAAGCGTCCCGGGTTCGGTACCGGGGACAATGGTCCAACTGCGCAGGTTCCGGTCGAAATAGGGATACAACACGAAGGTCGCGCGATCAATCATCGTCATGACCGTATCTAGATGCATAAAGGCGTGGCTATGGGGAAGTTCGATTGCGATCACTCGAGTAGCCACGCCCGTCTCAAAGAGCCGCCGCGAAAGGATTTCCACCGCGACTGGTGTGGTGCGTTCACCCATGCCAATCATCACCGCACCGTGACCGAGGACGTGCACGTCTCCACCTTCAATCGTCGCTTGATGATTTATGGTCTCGGCGTCAAGCAGGATGTCGAACTTCTCGTCTTTGAAGAGTGGATGGTAGCGGTAGACCGCCCTCGTGTGAAGTGATTCACGTTGGCGCGCAACCTTGGCCATGGGATTGATCGTCACGCCCCCGTAAATCCAGCACGAGTTATCTCGCTGGAACAATGTGTTGGGCAGTGGGGGCAAGATGAAGTCATCCGCGCGCAACAATTCCCACGAGAGACTCTTCGCGCTGAGTGGATGAAGATCGGCCTTCAAGATTCCCCCGATCAAGAACTCGGCAAGTTTCTCTCCGTCGAGATCTTCGAGCAATCGACGAACCGGGCCCGCTAGCGGGGGACCGATCCGGTCGTCAGTACAGAGTGCATCCAAGACAAAACTTCGTCCTTCGGTGATGGCGAGCACGTCGGCGAGCAAGTCGCCAAAGTGATAAACCTTCACACCCTTATCTCGAAGTGCCTGCGCGAAAGCATCATGTTCCTCTCGAGCCTTCTTGGCCCAAAGCACATCGTCAAAGAGGAGCCCCTGGATATTCGAAGGCGTGAGACGAGACAGTTCAAGACCGGGTCGATGCACGATCGCCTGCTTGAGTTGGCCAACTTCGGAATCAACATGGAGTGTCATCTCAGAACCTCATTTCCTCAAGTGCCCTGGGCTCTCTCATCACGACTTCGTTGGAACGGCGATTTCTTCGGGCAGGTCAATCGGCTCCGGCGCTTCGTCAAGACCTTGACGTCGAGCGTTCAAGAATGCGTAGAGCACCAGGCCCGCGAGCAGGACCACGAGAGCTTGGTAGACGACTTGATAACCAGACGCGAAGGTAACCCACATCGAGAACAGCACACTCGCACCCGCCACACAGAGGTCTCGAGCCAATTGCCAGCCTTGGACACGACGTCGTCGAGACACGAGGAATGTCAGTTGCGCGATCGCGGAGAAGAAATACGGAATGGCAACCGTGACGACCGACAAGTCGACAAGGTAGGTGAAGACCGTAAGACCTGAACTCGTCGAGTAGCGCCACAACATCAACAACGACGGAAGCGCCGTGCCGACGAGGATGCCGAACCACGCGGTGCCCTTCGCATCAGACCAGGCGAAGGGACGAGGGAATAGGTCGTCCTGGGCAATTGCCCGAGACGTTTCAGTCACGATGAGTGTCCATGCGATGAGCGCACCAAGTCCTGAGACGACCGCCACACCTGCAACGAAGCGACCCGCCCAGGCACTTCCAGGGAACATGGTCTGGAAAGCGTTCACGAAGGGTGAACCAGTGCCCACCAACGTATGGTGTGCCACAAGACCCATGACGACCGCCGTGACCAGCACGTAGAGTCCAGCGCTCGCAACGGTGCCAATGACCGATGCGCGCATGACGTTGCGCCGAGGATTCACGACCCGCTTGGCAGTGATAGCGGCGGCTTCGACACCAATGAACGAGAAGAGGGCGACACCCGCGGCGATTCCAATCCCCGAGTACAAGCTTCCTCCCGAAGCGTTAAATGGACCAAAGTTCGCTTTTGAGATGAAGAACCAGCCCGCGATGCCAACGAACAACAGGGGTAGGAACTTCAAAACGACGCTGACGTTCTGATACCACGCCATCTGGCGCACTCCCGCGAGATTGATGATCGCGGGAATCCACAGACCGAACATCGCGATGCCCCAATTCTCCAATCCCGAAGGATGAGCAAAATTGAACAGCGCGTCAACATAGAACACCCACGACGAGACGATTGCCGCGTTGCCAGCCCAGGATTGGATCCAGTAGCACCAACCCACCAAATAGCCCGCGAGATCACCAAACTCGTGGCGTGTATAGGCGTACACACCGCCATCGCTGTTCGGTACACGCTTCGTGAGTTGACCAAACAGAACAGCGAGAAGCATGGCACCCACCGCGATAACACCAAGAACAACAATGCCCATCGTGCCCGCGCCCGCCAACACCGCTGGCATCGTGAAGACTCCCGTTCCCACAATGCTGCCGATTACGAGAGCGGTCGACGACGTGAGTCCCATCGCGTGAGCTTTTTGCTGCTCGCGGGCGGAAAGATTATTAACGGGCTCGAACTTTGCAGCTGACGGAGAACTGGTAATAGTCATGATGCCTCCTCATTGAGCGCTCGACCATTTGACACTTTCATCGGGCCTTACTCCAGTGTCTCGCCAATGTGCAGAAACGTCCACCGAGGACTAAGGACGAAAGTCCAAAGTTGTTCAGTGCAGTGACTGAAGGCGTAAACGTACGTGAACAAAGAGCGAACGTCGAGAATCATCTCGGAAAACTGGTGAAGTAAGGTATTTCTTCGGTGACCTGACAATCGCGAGTTGACACGTCACTTTTGGGCCGCTAGCTCATCGGGAAGAGCAGGAGACTTTTAATCCCAAGGTGCCGGGATCGAGACCCGGGCGGCCCACCAAACGTTGACTTTTCGAGGTTGCCCCGCTTCGAAGAGTCACGAGGAGAAGGTGTGGGACGACCGGAATCACGTACGTTTCGCCTCGAGCGCGTGGGTTCGATTCCAAGGAACCTTTGGAAAGAGGATCAAAGTATCACTGAAAAATGCTTGTGCACAATCTCGCCCGAAACGTGTGGCAGTCCGGAATGACCAAACAAACGTTGGAAAATGTCTCCAAATGAACAGACCAAGCGCCGAAATAAGCACCTATGCCATCACGCCTAGAAAATCACGGAGGGCCAGGTCGGCGCCTCGGACTTTCATGTGCAATCAAGCGTCGCCAAACCTCTTGCCGAGCAGACGACGCAACGGCCCCGGGATGAGCTTCTTGACCGCAGTGGTTTGACGTTTGAGACGCGCTATCTCCCTCTCGTCCCATTCGTATTGAGCGCTCATAACTGCAACTTCGTGAGAAAGTTCCCGAATTTGTTTCTTCGCGTCCACAAGTTGATCGGTGAGTTCGATCATGTCAGCCGATAACTCGTCGAGGGCTCTCGCTCCATCATCGAGCACTGCTTTCACGACGAATTAAAT
>CAWICL010000038.1:0-25510 GCA_963834545.1 uncultured Acidimicrobiaceae bacterium
ACTTGCGAACACGGTCGCATCTACCCGCTGGGAATCCATGTCGCCACTCACGCCCGAATGGCGTGTGCGCGACGTTCTCGCGCACCTGGTTGGAGTGAGCAATGACGTTGCCAAATCAAACTTCCCCACGGGTGACATGAACGAATGGACTCGGCGTCAAGTCCAGGAGAACAGTGGCCTCGACCTGGAGGAGTTAGTCACGCTCTGGCGCAGTAACGAGACCGAGAACGTCATTGATGAGAACTTCGGCTTGTTAATTTTTGATCAAATCACTCACGAGTACGACATCCGCTACGCACTCGAGGTTCCTGGGAGCGCCACGATCGAGGCGGTGACACTCTGCACGAATTTCATGCTCGACACGCTTGACCAATCGAAGGACTTCACCTTCGAGTTCATCCTTGACGGTGAGAAACGACGCGTTGGTACTGGTCCGACGTTGGTGAAACTCGCAACCAGTAAATTTGAGTTCTTTCGAATGAGAACCGGTCGACGAAGTTGGGAGCAGATTAAGACCATGCGTTGGCGCGGTGATCTCGAGAGCATCTATCAACTTTTCTTCGGTAGTGGATTCTTTCGACCCGCCGATTTCAACGTTGACGAAGTGACCACGTAATCAACGTTTGACTTCATCGGTCGCAACGTTGCATATCGCACACACACTTGAACCTTCGAGCACCGCGCCGCAGTCGGGACAAAGGAGGTGAGCCCAGCACGAGGGGTCCCCACCTTCGTGGTCGACACCGAGTTCGAGAAGATCCCGGGGATCATCAATGATGTAGCGAGCGCCACTTCGATCGAGTTCGTCACGTGTTCCGTATCCCCAGAGGACTCCAATGGGCACGACCCCGTGAAAAATAGCCGCGAGCACGTCCTGTTCTCGGTCCCCGACCATCCACACGTGACGGCGTTGGGTCGGTTCGAAGAAGTCGAGGACCTCTTTGAGTACTTGGCGCTTCGTCAGAACGGAGTCGTCAAAACTCACGCCCGAGACCTTCGAGAAAAAACTTGCCACTCCCAGGTTCTCGAGCATCTCGTTGGCAAAGTCCACTCGCTTCGCCGTGGCGAGGCCAATCTGCACATCATTCTCGCAAAGCACTTGAAGTGTTTCGGCGATGCCTTCGTAGAGACGGGCCTGTGTCACTCCGGTCGCACCGTAGTGGTTGCGGTAGACCTCCACGATCTCTTCGAGATGCTCTTCGTCAATGCCGAAGGTACGAAATGTCTCTTGAAGTGGGGGGCCAATCTGTCGTCGGATTGCTTCGTCACTATGGAAATATCCCAATCTCGTCAAGGGTAAGACGCAAACAATTCACGATGCCTTCTTCGGAGTCGGCAATCGTTCCATCCAAGTCGAACACGACGTGTGTTGGTAATGAACTCATAGAACCATCTTTACTGTTTTGCGAGAGGTACCACGTCCGGGCAGTCGGGTAACAAGCGCCTCCAACGCAAAGACGCTCGATACGTGAGCGATGCGAGGATTCTGACGTTCAGCGATGAGCGAGCACTTCACCACTCATGACAATAAAGATACCGTCGTTAGATTGCGACCATTCCAAAAAGGCCAGGGCGATCCGTTCTAACTTCGCGCTCGTGGCAAATCCAAAATCGATGGCCTGGGTTGCAAAATCACTCTTGCGGACTCGATCCGCCCAGAGATTTCCCCACCACACACGATCCTTCTCGTCGTGGAAGGTCCAGGTTGACGACGTCACCTCGAGGTTGGTGAAACCCGCCGCCCGCACCCACGCAGCGAGGTGGCGGCCCGCGTTCGCTTCAGCATGATTCGCCGACGTCACGTCGTTATAGAGCGCCAGCCATTCATCGAGACGCGGATCCATGGGCCACCATGCGAGGGCTCCGTAGTCGCCGTCTCGCACCGCGAGCGTGCCACCCTCTCGCAGAACTCGGCGGGCCTCTCGTAATGCCGCAACCGGATCCGAGAGATGCTGCAAAACCTGGTGGGCGTAGACGAAGTCGAAGCATTCGTCTTCGAAGGAGAGATCGTAAACGTCACCCACCGAGAAGGTGAGATTGGTGAGACCTTTCTCGCCGTGGATTATTCGCGCGGTGTCAATCACGCTCGGCGAGAGGTCGATTGCCTGCACGTGACCGGGCGTAACCAAACGAGCGAGGTCGGCACTTATGGTTCCAGGTCCACAGCCCACGTCGAGCAGCGAGGCTCCGGCGAAGAGACGCGGGAGGAGAAACGCTGCGGAGTTCTGCGCGGTTCGCCACTGGTGACTTCGAAGCACGGACTCGTGGTGGCCGTGCGTGTACTGATCGCGCGTCACGTGCTCTCCACGAGCCATCTCGCGAGCACGGTCGTGTGAGCGTCTTCGTAACCGAGGTTTGCATAAAAGCCGAGCACCTGGGAGTTCGAGTCGCGAACCATCAGTTGGACCTTCGGGACGCCTCGCTCGCGAAGCCACGCCTCGGCGGCGTGCATGAGTGACGCACCGATGCCGTGGTGTTGGCTCTTCGGGGCTACCGCGAGGTAGTAGACCCAGCCTCGATGACCGTCCGCTCCCACCATCACCGAACCGAGCAGTTGATCATCGTGGACCATGCCGAGCACTGTTGACGTCGGACCTTCGTGCGCGCGTTCGAAATCGGCGACCGGGTCATTCCACGGTCGTGTGAGACCTACCTCGTGCCAAAGGGCGACAACGCGATCAACGAACGATTCGTCAAGAGTCTCGATGTGCACGCCACCATCGTACGGCGAGGACACGCAGGTTGCGGTACTGACAGAGCGATCCATGACGCCACGTCGTCCAATCATCTAGCGTCGTGTCGTTACCGTCGAAAGGAAATCATGCGCGTTCTCATCACTGGTGCCGGTAGGGCCATAGGCGCGGCCACCGCGAGTGAACTCACCCAGTCGGGCCACGACGTCATCGCCACCGCGCGCGACGTCTCGCTCCTCAATAACCTCGACGTCTCGATGCGAATCGCCCTGGACGTGACCAGTGATGATTCAATCATCCGTGCGCTCCAAGAGGCCGGCGAGATCGACGTCATCGTCAATAATGCTGCCATTAACGCCACGGGACCTCTCGAGGACTTTCCCATCGCGCAGCTTCAGGCCATGTTGGAAACCAACACGATTGGCCCGCTTCGTCTCTTGCAACACGTCATCCCCGAATGGCGAACGCGCGGTCATGGCGTGATCATCAACGTCAGTTCCGTACAAGGGCGGGTGGCGACTCCGCTGACTGGACCGTATTCGTTGACAAAATATGCCCTGGAAGCTCTGTCCGAGTCCTTGCACTACGAACTGCGTCACTTTGGTATTCGCACCGTGATCATTGAACCCGGCTACATCGCTCCGGGCATGAATTCTGTCGCGAGCCACGAATCCAACCCCGCCTACCAGCAACTTCGCGAGGAACTTCGAGGGCTCGACTCGACGGTGACGGGACCTTCGGGACGACCCGGACCCGAGATCGTCGCCAGAGCCGTGCTTCGATCAATTGAAGACGACACAACGCCACTGCGCGTGCCCGTCGGGGCCGACGCTGAACTCATCCTCGCGACTCGATCTCAATTAGACGACGCGCAGTTCGAGGCGCTCATGCGTCAGACGATCGGACTTTCCTGGTGAGGGCGAGTCGACCCCGAGGAGACATGAATGATCGCTTCAAAAAGGAGCAAAGATCTCCGTCGTCGCCAACTAGTGGAGCAACGAAAGCAGGTGATGTTGGACGGCGGGCCACTCAGATTCGACGACCGAGAACATCGCCGTGTCACGGAACTGACCTTCTTCTCCCGACACCAGTGATGGCTGCCACTGACGCAGGACTCCTTCGAATGTCGCTCCGATTCGAACGATGGCGCGTCGCGAGCGTTCGTTTCGCGCGTCGGTCTTCAGGTCAACGCGAGCGACGTCCCAGCTTTGAAACGCGTGTCGAAGCAGGAGATACTTGGCTTCAGTGTTGAGCCCCGTACGCTGGGCCGCATCTCCGATCCACGTGCCGCCGATCTCCACGGCGTAGGGCAATCGTTCATCAGGAAGGGTGCGGAACGTCATGTAACGCGTCACACCCATCGCTCGCCCGGTCGTTGGCTGCACTTGAGCGAACGGCACGACCGCACCAGCCTCCCAATCGCGCAAGAGTGCGAGCACGTAGTCGGTGGTCGCCGTTTCACCGTCAGGGACTGGCGTGTACTCGTAGGTCGAGCGGTTCACGCCACTGGCTTCGATAAGGTCACCGACGTGATCGATTCGAAGCGGTTCAAGGCGAACGTGGCGACCCGTGAGCTCTTCGACGATTAGCTTCTGAGCCACCACAGTATTCTCACACATCAATTCCTAGTGCCTCGCTTGGCAGTTTCAGAACGTGTTACCCCGAGCAGTGCGAGAGGACTTCCATAGTTCTAGTTCCGACATTCATGTAGCTCTCTCTTCCTTCAAGTCCTAGCTCGACGAAGAAGAGACCGAAGAGCGCGGCCCATCCAAGGGAACGAGCGATCAGTGCCGCATCATCGTTGCCGTACGTGTGAAGAGCAAGAGGTATCGATTCTTCGGGCAGCAGCATCCAGACCCCCGCGAGGTCGGTCGCCGGGTCTCCAGCACACACGTCGCCAAAGTCGATAACTGCCTTTAGAGAGCCATTGCCAAAGATCAAGTTCGCCGGATGGAGGTCACCGTGGATCCACACGGGATCTCGATCCCATGTTTCGGCATTGACCGCGCGCCTCCAAACATTTCGAATCAAGTGCTCATTCACCTGCGAATGCAACTGATTCAAGAGACCCTCAAAGATGACGGCTCGTTCGCTGAGTGCCACACCTCGAAGCGGATTGCGAGGTGCTCCGCGAGGGGCTGGGACGTGGAGCGCTCGGAGGAAGCCGCCAAGATCACAAGCCACACCGTCGGAATCGGCGATGACGGCGACATCGCCGGTAAGACCTTCGAACCATTTCGTTACCGTCCATGGACACGGGTAATCGGCACTGGGCCGACCGACCTTGACGGGCGCGGGAATCGGAAGCGGCACGTACTCTACGATCGTCGGTAACCACCGAATCTCGTTCTCCATGAGTCCAATGGCGACGTTACGTCGAGGAAGTCGCACTAAATAGTCATCGCCGAGACGCCAGAGCGAATTATCGAAACCCGTCGCCGCTTCGCGCAAGTGGAGTCCCTTGAATTCAGGCATTTGTGTATCGACCAATGAGCGCACCAGACCTTCGTCGATCTGAAATTGCGACTTTGGCCAGGGCACGTCTCAAATGTAACGCCGCTTACTTCGAAAATCTCGGTGACGTCAAAATTCCTTAGTAGGGCTCAACGGGTGGCACATCGTGCTGTCGTTTGCCCAAACGTATGTCCGGCCGACTGGCCTCGGGCACTCGCTGGAACCAATCCCGTGGCCGCGGCGAGTCCGAAGAGCGGCATGTTGGCGTAGACGGTTTCAACGGTGTGATCAGAAAGGAGAATCGTCTCGTGAAAGATGCCGACCGTCCCATTCGAGCGAACCCGACGATTGAACCTCCTCCAGGCGGGCAGGTGTTCGCTCTCGGTCGCTCGAGCGTAACTCTCAAGTTTCTCGAATGATTCCCAGTACTGCCACACCAAGATCACTTTTCCCGAGACGAAGGTCCGAGGCTTGCCGACGAGTCCAAGACTGCGGTCTCTCTGCAACTCAATGAGCATCTTGGGCATCGCGACAAAAACGGGCAGCCACTTCCAGAATTGCCAAACACGGTTGATTCGCATTCCGATGAGAAAAAGCACGACGCCGTCCGCGCCTTGGTCTGCGGAATGTCTTCCTTTATTTATATGGGCCATCGCAGAATGCTAATGAAATATTCGTCTGTCGTGTATGGAACAACTGATCGGTGCACGATGGCGATGGACGTTGTGATTGCGTGCAGTTATAGAACAGGTGTCCATAAGACGTCGTCTCTCGATGGGCACCGATTGACCACGTAGAACATGTCAAATCAGTCTCAATCGGCGTCGCGCACCTTCGAGCATGACGCGAGATCGCGACTTCGCATGAAGCGCGCTTCATTGTTCCGAAATCGATGCGACCCAGGTCGCGCATCGCGATGTCATGTGGAGACTTACAACGCCCGACTCGCTAGGAGAGGCGTGCAAGTCCCATGAGAATCACCAAAGCCGGGAAACAACTTCTCGCGAATCAAGCTCGTGGAAGGCTTCGTGTCTCAGGGCGAAGATGGCTCGCAGCGTTCACAGTCCGTACCGGGGATCTTCGAAGCGATCGAAGATCCATTGAGCGGTCTCCTGAGGTTCTTGATTCGATGTGTCGATGACGTTGTCCTCGAATTCACCGAGGTTGGAAAACTCCTCGTACATATGGCGAATCGGGCCTTCATCACGAAGCGCGTTGGCGTGACGCGGGTCCATCGTCCGGGTTCGCGCTCTCTGAAGACAGACATCGATGTCTGGGCGCAGCACCAAATATCGGATTGGCCGCGAAACACGCGACAACTCATCGCGAACCAGATCCATATACCAAGGACCAATAATCCCTTCGATAACTGTCGCGTACCCGGCGTTGGTGAGCATCGCCGCCGAGGCGAGTGCAGCGCGCAGCATCGTCTCATTTTGGGAACCCGCCTCCTTGGTCCAAGGCTCAATAGCGCCATTGACGAGAGACGCCCAGAAGAAATCCGCTTCGAGCATCGCCGAGGACTCAAATTTGGATGCGAATAACTTGCCCGACGTCGACTTTCCCGCCCCCGGAGGTCCGGTCAAGATGAGCAGGAAAGAGTCTGACATCTGTGTAATGTACGTCAAGCTCGAAGGACAAGTGGTGACAACTCACGGTATTTCGTTGTCTACGATTCACGTGTGAACTCGGCATGGTCTCGAGACGTGATCGCAAAGACGACGTTGGTCTTCGAAGCGAACCCAAATCCAGACGTCGCGCCGGCAATGCGCGCCTACATGAAGGATGTGGCGCCCTTCCTCGGAATTCGCTCCAAAGAGCGGCGAGCGCTGCAACGCGAAGCCTGGAAGGACCTAAGGCCTCCAACAAGCGACGATCTCGGCATCGCGTGTGAATTACTCATGCGAAAGTCAATGCGCGAATACCACTACTCGTGTTCTGATCTCATAGCGAAGTACATCGACATCGCGAATTCACGATTTCTCGCCGACCACGTCGAGTCCTTGCTCACAACGAAGTCGTGGTGGGACACCGTCGACTCCTTGGGTACCGCGGCGGTGAGCCCACTTTGTTGGCGCTACGACGCGTCCAAACTGGTAGAGCGATGGTCACGATCTGAGAACCTTTGGCTCAATCGCGCGGCCATTCAGCACCAGCGAGGTTGGAAGAGGGATACCGACGTTCCGTTCGTCTTAGGAATCTGCGCTGAACACGCCGCGAGTACCGAGTTCTTTGTCACCAAGGCAATCGGATGGGCGCTGCGCGATATCGCTCGATTTGATTCTCGAGCGGTTTCCTCTTTCCTCGTGGCACATCCCGAACTCGGCACCGTCGCCGTTCGAGAAGCACAGCGTGGCCTCGGAATCTTGGAGAGACCAAGGCGGTCTTGAGCTAGTTCTCATCCGCGTCTCTGTGAAGTCCATTCGTCTCGATTGATCCGCCACAGAAATGCTCGCCCGGAACTGCCCGGAGTCAACTTCTCTTTCACGATCTCGGCATCGCAATGGAATCCGAGCTTTCGAGGAACGCGCAAGCTCGCCGCGTTGCTCACGTCCACTTGAATTTCCACGGTCCCGATCTCAGCAATTTGATCAAAGGCCATCGATGTAAGGAGTCGCGCCGCACGAGTCGCCAAACCTTGTCGGGTTCGCGAGGTACGAACCCAGTAACCGATCCCGAGGGTCTGTGGGCTACTCGTGGTGTAGAGGTTTGCCGCACCGAGCAGCGCCTTGTCAGCAGCGTCAAAACTGAAATAGCGCCAATCGCTATTCGCATCGAAGGCCGCGCCGTAGTCGAGGAGTGCTACGTCGTAGGATTCCGGCGTGATTTCTTGTTGGGCCCAGGAGAGCCACTGATGTAGCTCGGTCCAACTTTCATGAATTGCGTCGAGCGCCACATCACGATGGACAGCCAGACAGCGACGTAAGGCGATTGTCCCGTCATCAAGTTCATCGGGCATCAACGACATTCGCGGTCCATGTTTGCACCCTCGTATCTCCAAGGCGCGAATGAGATCTCAGTCAGACAATGCATGTTCCAAATCTGAAATCAAATCATCAATGTCCTCAATACCGACACTCAATCGCACCAGGCTGTCCGACGGCTCCAGAAGCGAGCCCGCAGTTGACGCATGGGTCATGACGGCGGGCAACTCGATCAGACTCTCGACGCCACCGAGCGACTCGGCGAGCGTGAATACTTCTGTTGACTCGCAGACTTTTCTCGCGGCACCCGTGCCCCCCTTCAGCGTAAAACTCACCATGCCCCCAAAGTCACTCATCTGTGATTTGGCGATGTCGTGCCCGGGATGACTCTCGAGGCCGGGATAGAACACACGATCAACGGCACGATGCGTTGTGAGGAATTCGGCTATCGCACGGGCGTTCGAGCAGTGACGTTCCATGCGAACTCCCAGAGTCTTGATACCGCGCACCAAGAGATAGCAGTCGAAGGGACCGGGAACCGCACCAATGGCGTACTGGTGGAACTTCAATTGGTTCGCCAAATCGTCGTCGTTCGTCGCGACGAAGCCGCCGATCACGTCCGAATGTCCACCAATGTATTTAGTGGTCGAGTGAATGACGACATCGGCACCGAGGCTAAGTGGACGCTGTAAGAACGGGGTGGCGAAAGTGTTGTCGACCACCAATCGCGCTTGATGCTCGTGAGCAATCGCGGCAAGTACGGGAATTGAGACGACGTTCAACATCGGGTTGCTCGGCGTCTCGACCCAGACCATCTTCGTTGTAACGCCGAAAGCCTGGCGAACTTCGTTGGTGTCCGCGAGGTCGACGCACGTTATGGTGATGCCCCAACTCCCAAAGATCCTCGTCAAGAGTCGGTACGTCCCTCCGTACGCGTCGTTGCCAAGGATTACGTGGTCGCCGGGCGAGAGCGTACGCAAGAGTGCGTCCTCTCCTGAGAGACCCGACGCGAACGCGATGCCAAACTGCGCTTCTTCGAGGCCCGCGAGACAATTTTCCAGAGCCGCTCTCGTAGGATTATCGACGCGTCCGTAATCACTGAAGCGCGGTACCCCGACGCCATCTTGGGCGTAGGTCGACGTGAGATAGACCGGAGGATTCACCGCTCCCGTCGCGGGGTCGGGTTCGGAACCAACGTGAATCGCCCGAGTGTTGAATCCACTCACTGTTCACCCCTCTGCTGGAGGAAGCTCAACAAGTCACTTCTCGTAAGCACCCCTACGGGATGTCCTCCATCGAGCACGAGAACTCCTGCACTTGAACTCAAACGTCTCGTCAACTCGGTCACGTTCATACCGACGCCCACCATGGGCATGGGCGGGTCAGCAATATCCTTCGCTCGTAAATCGAGCACGGTCGCGTCGCGGGTCGTCGCCTCCAAGAGGCCGAGTTCGCTCAACGAACCCGATACCTCTTTGGCCGCCAAGGGAAGTTCATCGGTGACTGTCACCAGCAACTGTGATACGTCGTTCTTTCGCATCACCGTAATCGCGTCGCGCACCAGAACCTCTTCGGTCACGAGCACCAAATCGGCCAAGCCTCCGGGCTGACGGCGTATCTTCGCCGCGAGGACGTCTCCTGCGTCCATTTCACTATGAGGACGAAGAAATCCCATGTCAGTCATCCACGCGTCGTTAAAAACCTTCGACAAGTACCCTCGACCTGAATCAGGGATCAAGACGACGACGACCGAATCATCGGATGCCTTCGAGGCCACGCGCAATGCTGCGACAACCGCCGTCCCGCCTGATCCCCCAATCAGTAGTCCCTCTTCTCGCGTGACTTGGCGCGCCATCGCGAAGGCGTCGGCGTCGCTTACCGCAATCACTTCATCGACGAGCGAAGGGTCATAGTTCGCCGGCCAGAAGTCTTCGCCAACTCCTTCCGTGAGATATGGTCGACCCGCGCCCCCCGAATACACCGAGCCCTCCGGATCCGCCGCAATGATCTTGACGTTGGGATTCATCTCCTTCAGGTATTTTCCAACCCCACTGATTGTGCCCCCGGTGCCCGCACCCGCAACGAAGTGCGTAATTCGACCCTTGGTCTGCTCCCATATCTCTGGCCCCGTCGTCTCGTAGTGGGCCCTTGGGTTATTGGGATTCGAGTACTGGTCCGGCCGGAATCCATTGGGTGTCTCACGGGTAAGACGTTCGGCCGTCGAATAATACGAATCGGGGTGCTCGGGTGGTACGGCCGTGGGACAGACCACGACTTGGGCTCCGTAGGCGCGCAGCACATCGATCTTTTCGGGCGCCATCTTGTCACTCATGACGAAAATGCACTTATAACCACGCTGAGCCGCCACGATGGCGAGCCCAACGCCGGTATTGCCACTCGTCGGTTCGATGATCGTCGACCCCGGGCCGAGCAACCCGTCACGTTCGGCCGCGAGGACCATCGTTAGTGCTGGACGGTCCTTGGAACTTCCGCCGGGATTCGTCGTCTCAAGTTTCGCGATCACGTCGCACGCGATATCGCGCCCAACCCTTCCCAGCTTCACCATTGGCGTGTGACCAATGAGCTCAAGCGGATTCTCCGCCACGTCCATGTCCAGGTGGTGCATATCGTTACGCTTCTACTAAGGATGACAACTTCAACGTGAGGGAATCATCCCTCAACACGTACTCTAAATGACTTTCACTTTGCGCGGCGCGAGGTCAAGAACCCATCACCCGCCAAAGGAAACGAGGCATCTCCGAACATGGCATTTGTCTCGACGACGCGTGAGTGTTGTCAAGAGAATGGTGTGACCTATCCCTTGTCAATCGCTGGGATTGACGCCGGACGAACGTTTAACACGTGTTCGCGCCTCGGAGAACGGATACTGGCGACCACGACGACCGGTTCGATCCAACGTGTGCGACGCAATTCGCGTTGGCGACAAACTACGAGACGAGAAAAATTGCGAAACCGTCATATCCTTTCGTGCCGACGGTTTGAACAACAGTGCCACTCAGTCGTGGTTCGCGAGCGGCCCTGGACAAGAATGCGCGTACCCCTTGAACGCGTTCGTCCTTACTCTTGGAATCAACGACCTCACCGTCACGCACGACATTGTCCGCGACAATGACGGTGCCTGGACGCGAGAGTGCGAGCGATAGTTCCAAATAGTCGGGGTAACTTTCCTTGTCAGCGTCGATGAAGATGAAGTCAAAGCGCTCGGTGCCCGCGGTCAGCATCGCCCGCAGTGATTGAATTGCTGGTCCCACGCGAACCTCCACTTGGTTGGCGAAACCCGCCCGGTCGATGTTCTTGCGCGCGACCTGTGCGTGGTGCTCTTCGAGCTCCAGGCTGATCAATTGTCCCTCGGGCGGAAGCGATCGAGCGAGCCAGATTGTGCTGTAGCCCCCAAGGGTCCCAATCTCGAGGATTCTCTTGGAGCGATGACTCGCGGCGAGGACTTCGAGGAACTTTCCTTGATTCGGAGCAACGTTGATTGGGGGAAGTCCTCCCGCATCACTGTCCTCGAGTGCCGCGTCAAGTGTCCGGTCCGACAGCGCGAGAAATCCACCGCGTACTCGTCCACCTTCTTCCACGTGCTTTCCGACATGGGCAAAGTCTCCCAGATGGACCGGCCGAAATACCAGTTGAATTTGAGCTTGCCCTCTTCGGGCGTTTTCCTCGTAATTAACAGAGTTCGTTGAGACCGCTCGTGGCGAGCATGGCGCGCAACAACGCATCTTCGTTCGGGTTCGCCGCGAGTGACTCGGCGCTCGCAGGCACGGTGAGCGACATGCCCTGGGCTGGCGGCGGCGTATCTCCATTGTTGAGCACGCCCGACAGAGCCTGGGTGTACGCCGACGATACGACTCCGTGATAGCAACCAATCGACGATCGAACGCCCTTCACGTTCTCGAGAACGTAGTGATAGACGCCTTGGGGGTAGCCGGGGACCGCTGAGAAGATTCCGTTGCATGCATCGAGAGCGGATACGGGCACCGTTGAGCCGTTCATGGCGACGTTGTCATAGATGCCGTAGCCATCGAAGGCAAACCCCAGGACGACTGGCTTCTTCGACGCCGCGTTGTCTTCAAGGACCGCAGCCGTCGTCGAGCCACTCGTGGAACTGACTGAAGTCACTGTCGGCGAAGTGCCGGTCGCGAACGCGACCAGACACGACGGAAGTCCGTGGTAGTGGTACTGACCACCCGGACCTGGGTGTCCGTCGCAGGTATCGATGAATGACGCACTGACACCATCTTGTGTTGTAACGAAATTGTCGCTCGTCGCTACCGTCGAATGATTAGCTTCATACGGGTTATAAAGCGCGGCACCGTTCAACGTGATTCCAATTGGACCCTGATTGGTCGTGGTGAGCGTCTTGGAGTACTTAGGGATCAGGGGCAGTACATAGTCGTAGTTCTGATCGCGCAGCACCGACGCCGAGGAGATCACCGAGGCGCCACTCGCACTGACGGCTTGGGGATTTGACGGCACGGCGTAGTTCGTGGCCAGAAACTCAGCCGCCGGCAAACCATCTGACTTGTACGTCCATGAACCGTCGCCCAGCGAGTCCGTAACGTTCGTGTCCCATTTCGCTTCGTGTATCGCTGTCGCTTCACTCTGCGGTGTCGCAGCGCTGTATTTGATTGTCGCGCCCGCCGGGTACGAAATGAGCGTCGCGAGAAAAATCGGCGTAAGTGTCGCGACGATCAGTTTCACTTTCTTAGGTGACATGTCCACAACTCTCCTTTGATGATGAACAAAGTTATCCGTTATTCGAAAGCACGGCGACCGGGATCGTGATCGTGTCTTGTGACTTGACACCACGCGCCATCGTCACCGAACATCTGCGTAAAATCGTGTCGATGTCTGCCAATCGCGTCTACCTCGAACAGGGAACGAGAACGGTCTTCGCGGTGTCCTTGGACTGGCCAGGCTGGTGTCGACGTGCGAAGACCGACGACCTAGCCATTGAGGAACTCGAAAGGTATGCGAAGCGCTACGCGAAGATTGTGTCCGTTCCCGTTACTCCGGGACCATTTCGTGTGGTGGGAAGGGTCACGGGCAATGCCACCACTGACTTTGGTGCTCCCGACGCGCTCGGACCTTGGGATCAGCGGGCCGTCGACCAAAAGTCAACGAGAACGTCACGTCAAGATCCTCGAAGACTGTTGGGCGTATTTCGATCGAGTTATCGCTCGGGCGCCTGAACGTCTGACTAGGGGGCCGCGGGGCGGGGGCGAGACCGTGACGCGATCGTCCAACATGTCGTGGACTCCGAACGCAGGTACGCCAAGAAAATTGGTGTCGAGGTTGCGCCACGAACACCCTGGAAAGAACAACGACTCGCGTTAGTCGAAACGTTGACGAAGGGTACTCGTGCGCAGTCCTGGCCCCAGGACTACGCGCTACGTCGAATTGCCTGGCACGTCACTGATCACGCCTGGGAGATCGAAGACAAGAGCAACTGATTCAAAAGACCGGCCGCCTATTCTCGAACAGGTGAGTGTTCGCTGGTTGACCGCCTTCATCGACATGCCCCACGAGACGTTTGAGCGAGGAGTCCTCTTTTGGCGCGAGGTCACCGACAGCACACTTTCTCCGCCGCGCGGCGAATTACAGCAATTCGCCACATTCTTGCCCAGCAGCGGTGATCCTTACATTCGAGTGCAGCGGATCGACGAAGGCTCCGCGGGATGTCACCTTGACGTTCACTGCGAAAACGTTGAAGAATCCTTCACCACCGCCACCGAACTCGGCGCTCGCGTGCTCGCTCGAAACGCGGGCTTCTTTCGAATGAGATCCCCGGTGGCCTCGACTTTTGTATCGTGGCCTATCGCGGCGAGCACGAGCGACCACCCGCGGTCTCGAGTGAAGGAACCCGCAGCGTCATTGATCAAATCTGCATTGACGTACCGGCTCAGCATTTCTCACGCGAGGTGGAATTTTGGTCCTTGTTCTCGACGTGGCCTTCGCGACCTAGCTCACGAGATGAGTTCGTCTTTCTCGAACGGCCCATTGACATGCCACTTCGAATCTTGCTCCAAAAACTCGTCTCCGAAGAAGGCCGGTGTCGGGCTCATCTGGATCTCGCTTGTGATGACGTTGAACGTGAATTGAATCGTCACGTCAGTCTTGGGGCGACGAAACTCTACGAATTTCCAAACTGGATCACCATGCTCGATCCGGCCGGTGCGCGGTACTGTCTCACGCGACGAGACCCCGACACAGGGACGTTACCCTAGAGCCGTCCTCTATCGATGCTTCGAGAGCAGAAGCCCCAGTTCACGTTCGTTCGCTACAGCAAGAGCGGCTCCACAGTAGCGTTCATCATGCGTTACATCCTCAGCCGTCGGGCTCGGACGCGGCACGTCACCATGACGCGGGTCAAACTCGACTTCGGCGAGCACCAAACCAACGTGGCGTCCATCGAACACGTCGACGGCAAAAGTCATGTCTTCAAGGACGAGGTGAAGTCGAGTCTTTCGAATCGTGTTCGCGCTGAGAGTCGCCAATATTCGATATTCGTCAACATTTAGATACATTGTTGTTACCTTGACAACCTCGGGACTGTCTGGCTCAACTCGAATCTTCTGAGTCAGTTTCCACGTGGAATCGCCATCAGATGACACGTGACGAAGTCGTAGCGACGTCCCGGACAGGTAATGATCGGTGATCTCGCAATGAAACGTCGATCCGGGGGGAACGTTCGTCAAACGCCATCGCTTTTCTCGCTCAAATTGCGCGTACTTTCCCTCGCCCGGCACACGTTTGACTGACATTTCAGTGCGCTCCCTGCGCTTCCGCGATGAAATGCGAGACGAAGAGACCCCGAAGTGAGTCCAACGCCCCGACGACGCCGATTGGCGTGAAGTGTTTCAGTAGGTCGCTCGCCGGCTGAGTATCGCGACTCCGTCACCACGCAACGCACCGAGCGACTCGCGTCGACCCGTCAAGGCGAGCACCATATTCTTGGCGCTCCCTTCAACGATTGGTCCAGAACCCCACCGCCAGCCAATCTCTGGACACGAGAACTCGAGCTCGTTCGTTGTGCGCGGTCGGACGAAACCTCGTGACGCCTTCTTCGAAACGAGGAAATTGAGCACTCGCGTGAATGACTCATCGTCAACCTCAATTTCTCGTTTCGTGGGCACGGCAATATCAAATCCGTGAATCACGGTGTCTGACAACGGTGCTTCGGGGCCGAGTCCCGGTGGAGTGAAGCGACTGGCAACATGGGCGCGCAAAATGCCAATCAATTCGTCGTTGGACTTGGTGGATTGACTACGCGCAAATTCGTTGGAAATTCGGTTAAAGTTTCCTCCGGCTTTGGCGAGTCTGAAGATAAGTGTCGGCACACTCACTGAAAACGCCATCGTCAGATGCGCGACGACGTTGCGAACGGTCCAACCCCGACATAACGAATCCAATTCCCAATCGCTCTCGTCAAGACCTTCTAAGCAATCGACGACACGAGTTCTTTGCTGTGCAATGAGTTCGAAAATGTCGGACACGGCGACAATATAGCCGAGCGATGTTTCAACTCTGAGTGATCAACGGACATCGCTGACGCGTTGTGAACACCTTGGAGAGTTCGCGCCACCATGAGTGGGGTTCTGAGGTTGAAATCAACATCGGTCCTTCTGCGTTACCATTTTCGCCGCACCCACAGAAATGACAGTTGAGCCAAGATCGAGGTTCAACGTCGAATTACTTGGCCAAGGAGACGCGGGGAGTGCATCGCAACGTACCGAAGCGAATTGACACTCCGGTACAATTCCCTCGTGGATCTCGTCCGTTTACAGCCAAGTGCGTTCGCTTCACGAACCACTGATTTATAACCGCAGCCAATCTGGGAAGTAGCCTCCAATCCCTTGTTACTACCAAGATTCTCAACCGAGCTTCAAGAAGTTCGACTACTGAGCAAGACACCGCTGGGCCCTGGCGCAATGTTTGAAGGTGACCAACTCCGTGGTGAGAGACGGTGGACAACCATTTCGACAATCACCGGCTTCGAACCACTTACGTTCTTCGAATGGACGGTTGGTGACCTAGCGAATCCTGTTTCAAAATGGAGTTTCTTACTTGATACCAATTCGGCCGGTACGACCTTTACTCACAAGGCGACCCTACTGGGTGGTCCTTCACCAATGAGTGATTACATCGAAGCGAATCCACGTGAAGCCGAAGAAGTCGTGCAAGAAAGATTGATGGAGTTGAGAAGGAGAATGGCCATGACCATCGACGGACTTCTCGAAATTGCGCAGTCGATCAAGTGATCTCATTCTCAACTTCCGCGCTGTCGGGTAAAGAACCAGCCGTCATCTTCAAGAAACCTGATCATCTCGTGCCTTCACGATTCAAGACGGTTGCGGGATTCGTCAATCCGCGAGTGCCAAAGATGTACCTCTCTGGCTCTTCACGATCAAGAAAGAAACGGTAGACATTGGTCTTGCGACCGATGTTGAAAACGCTCTTTACGAACGATGATTGACAACGAGCCGTAGGGACCCCTGGTAGTGAGAAAGCTCTCGCAACCTTCCAAAACGCTGATCCCAACGCCCCCCGTCTATATCAGCCCGCAATTGCTCGACCACAGATTCCTCTTGTGATTTTGAAATGAACCCCCAAGAAGACTGCGACCGACGAACGTCGGCATTGAGAAATTCCTCTGGCCGACCAAAATAAGCCTCCGCAAAACCATCGCGACACTCCTTCGGAATAGGCAAGTCAATAACCGTCGAACTGCCACCAAGTAGGTCAATGATCGTGTCCAAGCGTGGCATGCGACCCGCTTCAAAGGACATGAGTTCTGACGAATAGTCCGTCAGCCAAAACCTCTGAAGGGAATCGGGGTCAAAGGTCATGATTACTATCGGACCTCTCGTGACGCGACGCATTTCGCTCAGACCTTTAGCGAGATCACGCCATTGGTGGATGGTGACACTGGCGAGGGCGCTATCAAATGCCTGGTCGGGAAACGGCAAATCTTCCGCAACAGCGTCAATAGCGGGCACCAAGGATTCGGGGCGCTGCAGTCGCATGCTCGCCGACGGCTCAATAGCGGTCACGAGCATGTCAGTGGGCTCATACGAACCGGCTCCGGCGCCGATATTGATGACCGATTGAGCATCTGCCAGCGCGACACGAATCGCCGCGGCGAATTCAGGTTCGGGACGACGGATTACGGAGTAGTGGCCTCCAGTCGACTCGTAGTCGGCGTCGCCGGCCGGCTCATGTCGCACGACTAGCTCGCAATCTGGACGACTGCGGCCTGGGTGCGAGGCGCTGGTATCGGCTCGCCCATCTCGCGCAGCATGTCCACGTGTAGGTCAATGCCTCATGCATTAAGCGACGAGTCTCATTTATGGTGTCGCCCGTGGCCACGCAGCCAGGGACGTCAGGCGCGTACGCTGAAAAGTTCTTACCGGCAACTTCAATGATGATGGTGTCGTCGGTCACTGCACGCTCCGCTTCAGTCATGCCTGTTTCATAATGCTACTTACAATCCCCGGTGACAGGTCTCGACTTGTGTGCCCTTTCACCGTCACGACATCACGTCGAGTGGGGTGGTGAAATTGTCGATGACTTCCTGTCTGATCGGACCTGAACCCAGCCTTCGTCCTTCAGGATTCTCAGAATGTCTCGCACCTTCACGACCTCACAACGGTCGTAAACGAGTCAGTCTTCTAAGGAGTAACGGTAGACGTTCGTCTTTCGCTTCGGAATTCCAGCAAATTATTCGTCCTGGTGATCGAGAATCCTAGAGACTGCCTCAACGATGGTGGCGACTTCGGCGTCGGGCGGCGCGAAGGTCGAGTCATCCCAATCACGGCCTCTCGCCATCTAAATCTTGGCGAGACCTGCCGCGTCCCCCTTCGATGTCTGCGTGCGGCGAGTCTCCGACCATCCAACCATTGAGCGGGACTTCACAGATTTGCGCTGTCTCTTCGAAAATCCTTCGCTCAGGTTTTCTCGAGCCGACAATCGAGGAAACGCAGATTGCGTCAATCTTCAACAGCTGTGAAGGTGGTCCATTGGTGACCACGCCGACTTTCCATTCATTGACTCAAAGTCGACGAACAGCGTCGACCGTAGAGCACCGTGCGTATTCGTCGCGGTACGCGTCAAGAAGCTCGCCGGTGCTCACCTTGATTGATAGCGACGTCCGAAGGAGATTGGAAAACTGATCTCGCGGACGCAAACCTTCTTCGTCCGCCGACGCGATTACCGTCAATGCTTCGCAGTCGAGGTCGTGGTGGTTGATGCACAACAAAGCCCACTGTGCGAACGCTGCGTTACGAACAAGCAGCATGTTGTCGAGATCGAAAAGAACCAGTCCACTTGCGGTCATCGCCGAGGTGGACGAACTTACGACCACGCGCCTATGAGGCGACCTGCACGACTGCCACTTGTGCGGACGGCGGTGGGACAATCTCGCCGTGCTCGCGCATTACCTCAATATGCATTTCTATGGCGTCGGCGATGTTTGCCTTGACTTCCTCGACCGTCTTGCCTGTCGAGACACATCCATCGAGATCGGGTACCCACGCCCCGTAGTTATTCGGAGAGCGTTCGATAACTACTGCGTATTCAATCATCGCCTTCTCCGTTCTATTCCGGCCTGCCTCATAATGCTACCGAGCAGTTCTCGGTGCAGGTCGTCTCCCATCGCACCCGGCACCGTGACGGTGCCAGGCTTCGTCGGATGGTGGTAGTGGCGATGACTCCTTCTGTGCCGAACCTGTACCCATCCGTCGCGTTCAGGTTCCTTGATGATCTCTCGAACCTTCACTCCACACAACGGTTGCGACAGTATCGAGATAGACGCGAGTAGGGGGGAGAAATGTCCGGTTAACGATCTTCTAGGAAAAAACGGTACACATTCGTATCTCGAACTTCGAATCCCATCCGTAGATAGAGCGCGTTCGCCGAAGCTCTTGATGCGCGACTCGTGAGGTCAACGGTTCTCGCACCACGTTCATTGGCTGTGCGAAGAGCGAAGGAGACCAAGCCAGCGCCAACCCCGGCTCCCCGTAGCGTCTCGTCGACGACGACATCTTCGATCCAAGCACGGACGCCGGTCGGTATCGCAAAGACCGCGAGCGTTAGACAGCCAACGATATTCTCCCCGTCCATCGCAATCAGGAGGGCCGTCGTTTCGTCCTCAACGATTCGCTCGAGTTGGCTCATGGTCAAGGGCGACGCCGTCACTGGAGAGTTGGGGCAACAGTCGATTGATCGCAGCGAGCAGTGCTTCACGGCGCGCGAGACCACTCGTATCTCAACGTTCACGAGTCACCTCGCCACACCGGCTGGCGTAGGTCGTCGTAAAAGACGTCGCGGTGCTCACCATTGATGGCAGCGAAGATGAAATCGGCCCATCGCTCGGCCCCGAGCGTCGGTGAGGGCAGATTGTCGCGTCGAAACCAACCCGCGTCGGTGCACTCGAGCGGGATGAATTCGCATCTCACCACCGATCGCACGACAAAGAAACAGCAGCGAATAGAGACGGAATCGCGAGACGACCCCAGACGCATCCCGTCGAGCACGCCAATGAGTCGAACGGGCTCGACCTCAATGCCGGTCTCTTCGAGCACTTCTTTGACCACCACCTCGGGCGCGGAGTACCCAACGTCGCACCATCCAGTCGGATAGAGCCACAGGCCCGAGTCAGCGCGTTGAATCAGCAGTAGTTCGTTCTTCTCGTTCGAGACGGCCGCGCCCACGGCGACCTTAGGCGTGACGTAACCAGGTACGCCCTTGCCAATCTCGCGCATCCATTCGCTCACGACGCCTTGGGCGTCGGGGACACCATCGAGACCTTCGTCGGCGGCGACCTTGATGTCGGCGGCGATCTTAAGACCTCTTCGTAGCGTTCGCGCTCGAATTGGCTCTCGGTGAACCCAATACCCGTCTTGGCGATACCCGCGAGTGATTCGGCCCAGCGAAGCAGAGCCTTCTGCGATATAGGTTGTTCACCTTCGTGACGCTACCAACACCGATTAGGCCAGCGTGGCGTCGAGCACTTCGTCGACGCTACCCACGAGACCGGTGTAGAACGCACCGAACTCCGCCGTACAGGGTGGAGGCCTCATCAAAGCGCATCGTGTAGACACAGTCCTTGAGGTCATCGACGTGCACTCCGAACAAGGTGACGCCCCACTCCCAGTCGTCGAGGCCCGTCGATCCGGTGACGACCTGGAGCACTCGACCCTTGAACTCGCGACCCGACGAGCCGTGCTGGCGCATCAGGGCGAGACGCTCTTCGTAGGGCAACGAGTACCAGTTGTCCTCTTCGCCTCGACGCTTGGACATCGGATAGAAGCAGAAGGCCTTCATTCCTTCGGGCGGCAGCACCGGAAACAGGCGGTC
Source organism: uncultured Acidimicrobiaceae bacterium (assembly GCA_963834545.1). GTDB lineage: Bacteria > Actinomycetota > Acidimicrobiia > Acidimicrobiales > RAAP-2 > RAAP-2. The sequence goes on from CAWICL010000038.1 coordinate 20,453, forward strand.
CTGAAGGATCTTCTCGGGCGTGCCCGCGGCGTACTCGGACACCTCGGTCACTGACACGTAACTCTCAGCGACCTTGAACCCGCCGATTGAATCTTGGACTGGAATTTGCGCAGGTCCCAGAGATTCTCACCGAGCACCATGAAGCACACGTCGGCCTTGGCGCCCATGATGGCGGCGGTCACCACTTGCAGACCCGCGGCGACGGCGTCGTCCACCGCCTTTCGCACCGCGCCCGCATCGACCTCACCTTCGGGGTGACAAAACAAGTGCACGACGTTCAGACCGCGCGAGGGAACCAAGGGTGATGGTGATGTCATGACACCCATGCTACAACCGCACACCTGATCACACCGCCGCCAAAAACAGAGAACCGCGGGCGAGCCCCGCGGTTCTCAGAAATCGAATGTTTCGATTTAGTAGTCGTCCATCCCACCACCGGGCATCGCCGGCGCCTTCTCTTCAGGCTTGTCGACAATGACGCACTCGGTGGTGAGGAACAGCGCCGCGATCGACGCGGCGTTCTGGAGACGCCGAGCGCGTCACCTTGGCGGCGTCGATGACGCCAGCCTTGACCAGGTCTTCGTAGTCGCCGGTTGCGGCGTTCAATCCCTCATTGGCCTTGGACAGGTTACGGACCTTGTCGACGATGACGCCACCTTCGAGACCCGCGTTGACCGCGATCTGGTTAAGTGGCGATTCGACAGCCTTGGCGACCATGCGCGCGCCCGTCGCCTCGTCACCGACGCAACTTGTCAGCGACTTCGAGGATGCGTGACTGGCTGCGCAGCAGTGCCACACCGCCGCCGGGCACGACACCCTCTTCGATCGCGGCCTTGGTCGTGGACACCGCGTCTTCGATGCGGTGCTTCTTTTCCTTCAGTTCGACCTCGGTTGCAGCGCCGACTTTGATGACGGCGACGCCACCGGACAACTTCGCCAGACGCTCTTGGAGCTTCTCACGGTCGTAGTCCGAGTCGGTATTCTCGATCTCGGCTTTGATCTGGTTGACGCGGCCCTTGATGTCGTCTTCGGACCCAGCGCCCTCGACGATCGTGGTCTCGTCCTTGGTGACGACGATCTTGCGCGCGGAACCGAGTTCGTCGGTGCCTGCGTTCTCGAGCTTGAGACCCACCTCTTCGGAGATGACCGTCGCGCCGGTCAGGATCGCGATGTCTTGGAGCATGGCCTTGCGACGTTCACCGAAACCCGGCGCCTTGACGGCGACCGACTTGAAGGTGCCGCGAATCTTGTTCACGACGAGTGTCGCGAGGGCTTCACCCTCGACGTCCTCGGCAATGATCAGCAGCGGTCGACCCGACTGCATGACCTTCTCGAGCACCGGCAGTACGTCACGGACCGCAGCGATCTTGCTCGAGACGAGCAAGACGTAGGCGTTCTCGAGTACGGCTTCCATGCGCTCGGTGTCGGTCGAGAAATAGGGCGAGATGTAGCCCTTGTCAAAGCGCATTCCTTCGACGAGGTCCATGTCCATGCCAAATGACTGGCTCTCTTCGACGGTGATGACGCCGTCCTTGCCAACCTTGTCGATCGCGTCAGCGATCATCTGGCCGATCTCGGTGTCAGCCGCGGAGATTGATGCCACCTGGGCGATCTGCTCTTTGGTGTCGGCGGGCTTGGCGAGTTCGTGCAGGGACGCGACGGCCGCTCCACGGCTGCTTCGATGCCCTTCTTCAGTGACATCGGGTTCGCCCCGGCGGCTACGTTCTTCAGGCCTTCACGCACCATCGCCCAGGCGAGCACGGTCGCGGTCGTGGTGCCGTCACCGGCGACGTCGTCGGTCTTCTTCGCAACTTCCTTGACCAACTCGGCGCCGATCTTCTCGAAGGGGTCCTCGAGGTCGATGTCCTTGGCGATCGACACGCCGTCATTCGTAATGGTGGGCGCGCCCCATTTCTTGTCCAACACGACGTTGCGGCCCTTGGGTCCAAGGGTGACGCGAACGGCGTCGGCCAATTTGTTCATACCGCGCTCGAGCGCCCGGCGGGCCTCTTCGTCAAAAGCGATCAGTTTCGCCACGGTGATTCCTCCTAGTGCCACTTCGCACCGCTATCTGGTGCAAAGTCAATATTAGCAGTCTAGGGTGCCGAGTGCTAACGCGGTTCACCCGCCCGCGACCGCCGGAACGAGCGAGACCGTGACGCCGTCTTCGAGGACCGTGTCGAGACCGTCGAGGAATCGGACGTCCTCATCGGCGACGAAGACGTTGACGAATCGGCGAAGGGCGCCTCGGTCGTCGAGCACTCGAAAGGCGATCCCGGGGTAGGCCTCGTCAACGGCGTTGATCGCGTCGCGCACCGTGAGGGCTTCGACGGGCACCTCGCCGCCCCGCCGACGAGGGTTCGCAACTGGCTCGGGAGACGAACAATGACGCTCATGAAGCCGACGACACGAGTTGGTGGAAACGAAGCGCCTCTTCGGCGTCGGCGAGCGAGGGGCTAATCGTCGAGCTAAACGTCGCACTGTCGACAACGGCGTCCAGGGTCTTTAGACCGTGACCCGAAATGATCGCCACGATTGACTTCGTGGGATCGATCGTTCCTCGCGCGAGCATCTGGCGAAGCGACGCAATGGTGACCCCTCCCGCGGTTTCGGCGAAGATGCCCTCGGTCTGGGCGAGCAGTCCAATGCACTCGAGGATCTCACTGTCGCGGTACCGAGCCGAGTCACCACCGTGTTGGCGCAACTCGTCGAGTACGTAGGGACCGTCGGCGGGATTGCCAATCGCGAGTGAACGCGCAATGGTGTTGGGTCGCTGGGGAGTCACCACCTCGGCACCACTCGTGAAGGCGGTGGCGATGGGCGAACAACCCGTCGCCTGGGCGCCAAAGATCACCGGCGCGTCGCCGTCGACGAGACCGAGCTCGATGAACTGGCGAAAGCCCTTGGCGACCTTGGTGAACTGCGTTCCCGAGGCGACCGGCACCACCACCTGATCGGGCGGCGCCAGCCCAACTGCTCGCAGATCTCGAAGGAGAGCGTCTTGGAGCCCTCGGCGTAGTACGGGTCGCAGGTTCACGTTGGCGAAGGCCCAGTCGGGGTGTTCGGCCACCAATTCCACGCAGAGTCGATTGACGTCGTCGTAGTTACCCTCGACACCCAGCACGGTGCCGCCAAAGATCGCGGTCATGGCGATCTTGGACTTCTCGAGGTCCGAGGGAATGATCGTCACGCTCGGCCAGCCAATGAAGGCTGCGTGCGCCGCGACCGAAGTGGCGAGGTTGCCCGTCGATGCACAAGCCGCGGTAGTAAAGCCCAGTCGGCGGGCGCTCGAGAGCGCGACCGATACCACGCGGTCCTTGAACGAGCCGGTGGGATTTCGGGTGTCGTCCTTCAGCCAAAGTTCCGACGCCGAGCACCTCGGCGAGGCGGGACGCGCGTCGCAGCGGCGTCCAGCCCGCGCCGAGGTCGACGGGTTCCTCGCCCGGGTCGGGCAGCAGCGCGCCGTAGCGCCAGATCGAAGTCGGTCCATCCTCGATGGACTCGCGCGTCAGCGCTCCCGCGCCGCCTCGAGGTCGTAGGAGACCTCGAGGGGACCGAAACAGAACTCACACGAGTAGCGGGCCTCCGCGGGGTAGGCGGTGCCACACTCTCGACATAGAAGACCGGTAGCGAAACTCATAACTCCCTTTTCATCGTTCGGGCTTTGGCACCTGGTGTGAAGGGTCTTCGGTATCACACTGGTTGTCGCGACTTCAGCGGGCCCGCCCCTCAGTCGCTCTTGATGACCCACCAATTCTTGCGGTTCGCGGCGCTCGTGTCAAGTGTGGATTGTCCTCGCGACCCCTAACCTTGTGGCGATGAGTTCATCGGACGCTCCCTGGACGCTTGATCGCGAGTCCTTTGACCTGGCCCGGGTCCTGGCCATGAAGCAAAAGACCACCGTGTCGGTCGTCATACCGGCAAGGAATGAAGCCGCCACGGTTGGCGCAGTGATCGAAGCGGTTCGACATCACGCGGACTTCGTTGACGAGCTGGTCGTGGTGGACGATCATTCCAATGACGACACGCCGACGGTCGCTGAGCATCACGGGCGCGACTCGTGCACCTCGAAGGTCGCGGCGGCAAGGGCGAAGCAATGAAACTCGGCCTGCGCGAGACCTCCGCGGAGATCGTGGTGTTCTTGGACGCGGACGTTCTGAACACCACCAGTGAATTCGTCCCCCGTCTCGTCCAGCCCCTACTCGAGCGCTCCGAGATCGAATTGGTGAAGGGTTACTACGAACGGCCCTTGCACAACATGCCAACGGGCGGCGGCCGGGTGAACGAGCTCGCCGCGCGTCCGATTCGGCCCTGCTTTATCCGGGTTGGGAGAGATCCGACAGCCTCTGGCGGGAGAGACCGCCGGACGTCGGCAGCGCGCTCGAGTCAATCACGCTCGAATCGTGAACAGCGTCTGGAACGGGCATTTCGGATGCACCTGCTACCACCCACTCTTCGTGTTCAATCAGTATGGCGATTGGGAGCGGTGCGCGCTTCGACCGGGCAACGTCCACAGCGCCGACGGCTGGGAAGACGTCCTGGGTCCGGTCGTCGCACGGTATCAGGCAAGCGGCGAGCACATTGCCTTTCGCGGTGACGCTGCTTTCGCTCAGCCGAGCATGTACGAGTACTTGGAAGCCGAGGGGATCGACTATGCGATCCGCCTGCCGGCCAATCAGATTCTCCAAGGGCGGATCGCCGATCTGCTCAAACGGCCGGTTGGGCGTCCGCCGCACTACGTCCAGCGTTTCTATCGCAGCTTCCGCTACAAGGCGAAGAGTTGGTCTCATTCTCAACGGGTGGTCGCCAAGGTGGAATGGCATCCGGGCGAACTGTTCCCGCGGGTCGGCTTCGTCATCACGAACCTGACGGTGTCGGGAAAGAACGTCGTTCGGTTTTACAACCAGCGCGGCACGGCGGAACAGTGGATCAAGGAGGGCAAGGGCGCGATCAAGTGGACGCGACTGTCTTGCCGCTCATTCAACGCAAACGCCGTTCGCTTGCAACTTCACGCGCTCGCGTATAATTTGGGGAACTTCCTTCGCACGCTTGCGACGC
>CAWICL010000039.1:0-10459 GCA_963834545.1 uncultured Acidimicrobiaceae bacterium
CTCAACTCCTCGCCCGAGATCCCGCAGATCACCTCGCAGATCCAGAATCAGGTCGAGCTGGTCATTCAGAACCGAATCAACGGCCTGGGCGTCGCCGAGCCGGTGATCACTCCGGTCGGGAACGACCGGATCCTGGTCGAGCTGCCCAATGTGAAGAACCCGGACGAAGCGGTCCGGACGCTCAAGGACGTCGCCAAGCTCGATTTCAAGATCGTTCCGCAGGCGGTCGCCCAGCGCGCCGAGAGCGACAAAGCCTACGCCGACGACCCGAACGGGGCGTACAAGGATTCGGGGCCCGTCGTCTACTCGGGCGCCGACCTCAAGGGGGCGCAGCCCGCATTCGATCAGGCCGGCGCGCCGAAGATCGACTTCCAAACCAAAGACCCGGCCAAGTTCGGTCAGCTCATGTGCGCCGTCGTTGTGGGAAATGAATCGAGTGGACTGGACGACGACACCGTCGTGCGCTGCGATGGAATCCTCTCGATTCCGATGCGAGGTCAAAGTGAATCTCTAAACGTGGGCGTCGCTGCTGCACTCATTGCTTTTGAGGCGCTAGCCCAGCGAACAGACACCAATACCAGCGCGTCACCCCGTAGCCTTGAAGGGTCATGACAACTTCTCCGCTCGAACAACTGGACCAGCAGGTCGCCGATCTGCTCACGACCATTGGCGCCTTCACGACTTTGGAGGACCTCGTTGAGTCAGAACCCGAGATCATCGGGAGGAGATCCCTGCTCTCAAAGCTGCTAAAGTCTGGTGGGGCTGTCGAGCCCGATGAACGACGAGAGGCGGGTGCGCGATTACAGGACGCTCGTCGCGTCGTCGAGTCGGCGCTGCAAACGAGGCGTGACGCACTCGCTCGTGAGAAGAGACTTCAAGACCTTGAGCACGATCGGCTCGACCTGGGAGACGTCGTTGTTGAGACCGTACGCTGGACTCCGACACCAGGACACCCGGGGACTCGCGGCGAGCACCCAGCGAGCGCTCGAGGACGTCTTCATCGCGATGGGCTTTCAAGTGTCCGAAGGACCAGAGGTGGAAAGTGACTGGTATAACTTCGAAGCCTTGAACATTCCCCCGGCGCATCCGGCGCGCGGCATGTGGGACACGTTCTACGTTGAGTTGGGTGATGACGAAACGGTCGTTTTGCGCACCTACACGTCTCCCACGCAGATTCACCTAATGGAACAGGCTGTGCGAGATGATTCACTGCCTATTCACGCCGTTATGCCAGGCAGATGTTTTCGTCGCGATGCGCCAGACTCACGCCATCTCGCGACGTTTCACCAAATCGAAGGATTGGTGGTCGACCGAGGTATAACGTTCGCCGACTTAGCGGGCGTGATCGAATCCTTCACCAAGGCATACTTTGGTGCCGATATTTCGTCGCGGCTACGTCCGGCGTACTTCCCTTTTACTGAACCATCGGCGGAGTTTGAGATTACGTGCACCATTTGCAGAGGTGAAGGATGTCGCACGTGTTCACAGACCGGATGGATCGAACTTGGCGGCTGCGGCATGCTCGACCCTGCCGTGCTCGAGGCGGTTGGTATTGACGGCGATCAGTGGAGCGGTTTCGCCTTTGGATTCGGAATTGATCGTTGCGCCCAAATGCGTCACGAGATTTCAGACATGCGGGCACTGATCGAGAATGACGTGCGTTTCTTGAGGAGTTTCTCGTGAAGATTCCTCTTTCGTGGTTGCGAGAATTCGTCCAACTTGACGAGAGCGTCCCCGAGCTCACCGAATTGCTCGATGACCTGGGATTGGTCGTCGAAGGCGTCGAGGTCGTCGGTGAGGGTCTCGAAGATGTCGTTGTCGCACGAATTGACGAAATAAGAGTGATTGAGGGTGCGGATCGCGTTCGATTGGTGGTGGTCGACGCAGGCGCGGGTCCACTGGAAATTGTCTGCGGGGCGACAAATTTCGCGCTCGGCGATTACGTGCCGCTCGCCCCAGTGGGCGCCGTTCTCCCGGGAGGCTTCGTGATCACCGAGAGAAAGATGCGCGGCGCCACGTCTCGGGGCATGTTGTGCTCAGCACGTGAACTTCACCTCAGTGATGACCACGAGGGTCTCTTGATATTGAATGACTTGACTTCACCGCAATTAGGACAATCAATCCTCACTGCACTTTCAATCGCACCTGACGTCGTCTTTGACATCAGCGTTGAGGGCAATCGACCCGACGCATGGTCCGTAGAGGGAGTAGCGCGTGATCTTGCGACTCGCCTGGGGCGTCCGCTCGGGGCACCTGTACTCAGTGCACCGACAACGACTCGACGTACAGAAGAGACTGCGGGCGCCGGTATCGAGGCGCCCGAGCTTTGTGGACGTCTTACCGTGTCGTTGTTGCAGAATGTATCCGTTCGACCATCGCCACCATGGATCAGAGAGCGACTTCGTAGTGCCGGAATGCGACCAATATCCAACGTGGTGGATGCTTCGAACTTTGTCATGTTGGAACTCGGCCAACCAACCCATCCTTACGATGCGAGCCGAGTGGCGAACCAGAACGCTTCACGCCCGTCGGGCACGAACGGGTGAGACACTAACGACCCTCGACGGCGTTCCAGGTCACTCGCGATGAACGGTCGTGGCCTGGGTGATACCGGAGAAGACTGCGTGATTGTCGACGGTGACGACACCATTTTGGGTCTCGCGGGCATCATGGGCGGGGCATCAAGTGAAATTAGCGACGCGACAACCGAAGTACTTCTCGAGGCAGCATTTTTTGACCCAATGGCAATTGCTCGAAGTTCGAAACGGCATAATTTGCGCAGCGAAGCTTCGAATCGATTCGAACGAGGTGTCGATCCAGGACTCGCGCTACGCGCCGTGGCTCGATTCGTTGCGCTGCTCCAAGAGAGCGTTCCTGAGCTCGTATGGTTTGACGTTCCTCTTGACGTGCGTGGAGTGTTGCCGTCGCCACCTCGAGTCGAACTTCGTGAAAACGATGTCGAGATGCGCTGGGCGTGAAATTGGATGAAGACGAGATCGTGCGGCTCTTGACGGGACTCAATTTTTCGGCGGAACCGACTGGAACGTCACTTATGGTGACACCACCGAGCGCGCGCTTGGATATCCGCCCTGGAGCCAGCGGACGCGCCGACGTCATTGAAGAGATTGCCCGATTGCACGGATACGGGACGATCGCCCGCCACGTGCCTTCGTGGCCCGAACCCGGGGGTCTGAGCGCTCGTCAAGTGTTGCGCCGACATCTGCGTGAAATCGTTGTGAATCTTGGTGCACTTGAGGTTTGGACGCCGACGCTCATCAGTGAAGCAAACTTTGATCTGGCTCATTCACAAGTCCCACGTGTTCGCATCACGAACCCCCTGGCAGCGGACGAATCGATTCTGCGAGCCACGATGGTGACGGGGATGTTGGAGGCTTGGTCGAGGAATGCCGAACGCGGCGTGGGTGATGTCGTAGTAGGAGAGTTCGGCACCGTCTTCGTGCATCCTGATGCCACGAAGGAACCACGAGTTCAAAGGCGGTGTTGGTGGTTCCGTGTTGCTCGCGTTGCCTCAGGAAAATGAGCGTCTGACGATACTCTCTGGCTCGCCCCAACGATGACGCCGCCAGCGCCGTAGCATTCTGGGCCGTGATGGGCGAACTTCTGGGTCTCGCTGACGTTGTGGTTCGTCCGTACGAGACTCCTCCTTCGTTCGTGCACCCCACGAGGGCAGGATTAATAGTTCGGACCGGGCTCGTAGCACCCTGGCACATGTTGGTGAGATCGACGCTGATTTTCTCTCCCGGGTGGCACCGGGCACGACTCGCGGCGAATCGGAATAATCGATCTTGACATCGATGTCTTGGCCGATCGAGAGAAAGGCCCCTTTCGCGTCGTAGCGCGTTCGTGCGTGTGCCGAGCCGTCAACCGTCGGCTCTCTTCGACCTCGCTTCGTCACGCCGACACATGTCCATGTCAGATTTCTCGCGTTCGCTCTTCGCGGGGCGTCGGATCTCGTCGAGGACGTTCGACTCTTTGACGTCTACTCCAGCCCCGATCTCGCTCCACTCTCGCGCAGTCTCGCTTTTGCGGTGCGAGTGAGTTCCTTCGAGCGAACCCTCAGCGAAACTGAGGTGGCCGAGGTGCGACAGAGCTCATCTCGATCGCTGCAACCTATGGTGCGACGTTGCGTTGAGGTACGAACGATGCGAACTTTCGATTGATTGAATCCATGATTGACTTCGTTGCTCCGCCCCAAAACGGACGAAGGTTCACGAGTCGCGTGAGCGTGCGTTTGAGTGACGCTGGGACCTCGGGAACCTTGCGACTCGACGGAATCGCGAGGTTCCTTCAAGATGTTGCGACCGAAGACTGGGAAGACACGGGAATTGCGACGGGTGAAAACTGGGTGGTGCGTCGTACGACCATCAAGCACGTTGACGAGCGCTGGCCAGTGATCAATGAGACGTTGTCGCTTATGACGTGGTGCGGCGGTGTGGGAGCCGCATGGGCCGAACGGCGAACGAGCGTGTGTGTCGAAAATACCGTGGTACTTGAGGCGGCTGCCTTGTGGGTACCGGTCGATGCCTCGGGGCATCCGGTGCGCATCCGTCAGGCTTTCCTCGATGTCTATGGTGAAGCCATTCAGGGACGAAAAATCGCGGGGCGCGTGCAACTTATCGAGCCTGACCCTGGCATGGCTCGACGACCGTGGCCGCTACGTCGCGCCGATCTCGACGTCCTTGGTCACGTGAACAATGCCGCGGTCTGGCAAGCGGTGAGCGAAGTCGTTGACGTGCCGGTGAGTCTGGTCGAAGTGATTCACCACGGTCCCGTCGAAGATGGCCATGACGTTCAATTGGTGAGCGCACCGGGGGCGATGTGGCTACTCGTTGACGATCAAGTTCGAGTCGCTGCTCGCTTCGAAACCTGAGGCCTCTTGTCGAATTGAACTGCTCGTTGCGAAAATTGAACCGACCAGGACGAGCGGGAAACCGATGAGGATGCCGATGGTGAGTGGTTCGTGCAAGCCAACGACGCCCAACACGACGGCAATGGCGGTATTCACGTAAGGAACGACCGTAGCTCGCGTGGCGCCCACTTCCTTGATCAACTCGAAGAACGTGAGAAACGCTCCTGCTGTGCACACAACCGAGAGTATGGCGACGCAGGTCAGAGTCTCGCTCGATACGTGGTTTGGCCAGCGAGCGAGTGACCACGGTATCCAGCAAATCGCCACCACGCCCGCAGCTCCGGCTACGACAACGACACCGGGAACGTGAGTCAATTTGGTTGCGAGGATGATCGGACCGAGCGTGTAGCCAACACAGATGATCATCATCATGCCAATCCAAGTGATTGAGCCTCCCTTGAGGTCCAGTCCAACGAGTAAGGCAACACCCAAGGCGCCAAGAAAGAGTCCGACGTAACGCTGCGCGCTGACTCGACCTTCGGTGCGACGTATCTTCTGAGCGATGACTGAGAAGAGTGGCACCGCACAAATAAGCAAACTGGTAAGTGAACTGGTGAGGTGCTTCTCAGCGGTTGCCATCAAGTACCAGGGGATACCAAATTCAACGACACCAAAGATTGCGATCCATTTGAGATTTTGAAACAAGAGTGAGAGTTGTCCCCGCCACATCACGAGTGGCATGAGCAGCAATGCCGCGGGTGCGGTGCGGCCGAGGACGAGCACCCCCGGATCGAGATGACGCACCGCGACGCGAATGAGTAGATAAGGTATGCCCCAAATCACCGCCATTGCGCTAAACAAGAGCCATCCGCGGCGAGACATGGGTGTAGCCTAACGCCCTTCAGCATAAAGTTGGATTTTTATGCTCTTGTATGCATAAAATAGCAGTATGAGAATTGGGGTCGTTGGAGCTACCGGATACGCCGGACTGGAGACCCTTCGACTCTTGGCGTCGCATCCTGAGGCCGAGGTCGTTCTCGCCACGGGCGACACGAATGCTGGAAAGTCGGTGCGCGTACACGCACCCGCACTAGCCAAAGTCTATCCGTCGATGCTTTTCGAGGTCACCGAGACAATTCTCGACGCCGACATTGACGTTGCGTTCTTCGCCTTGCCGCATGGCGAGAGTCAACGTTACGTGCCAGCACTGCTCGAACGTGGCGTCACCGTTGTCGACTTGGGGGCCGACTTTCGTCTAAAGAATCAAGAGCACTATCGCGAGTGGTATCACGCAGAGCACCTCGCCCCTCAGTTGTTGGCGTCGTCGGTCTACGGGCTCGTGGAGCGTCACCGCTCTCAATTGAAGGGCGCGACGTTGATCGCGGTGCCGGGTTGCTATCCCACCGCGAGCGCCCTTGCGCTCGGGCCCTTTCTCGACAAAGACGTCGTCGTGCGAGATGGCATTGTGGTTAATGCTCTCAGTGGTGTCTCGGGCGCCGGACGAGTCCCGAGTGATCGATTGCACTATTCGCGACTCGCGGGCAACGCAGAAGCGTACGGACTCTTGGATCATCGTCATACCATCGAAATCCAGCAAGAGATTGGTGCTGAAATACTCTTCACGCCACATTTGGTTCCCACGAGTCGAGGCGAGCTGGTTACCGCGTACGCGCGCGTTAGTAGTCCTGGTTTCGACACATTGGCCGCGATGGAAATCTTGCGATCGACCTACGCCAACGAACCCTTTGTTGAAGTCATCAACGAACCTCCGACTATGAAGGATCCCCTCGGGAGCAACCTGTGCTTTGTGAGTGCGCGGGTCGATCAACGAACTGGCTGGCTCGTGGCAATGAGTTCCATTGACAATCTCATCAAGGGAGCAGCCGGACAAGCAATCCAGGCGTGGAACGTCGCGTCGGGCTTTGATGAGACGTGGGGCTTACCCGTGAGCGGGGTGACGCCATGAAGCGCATCGTGGTCAAGCTCGGAGGACACGCGCTCGATTCACTCGGTCCTTCCGCACCGCTCCTCAACCAACTGGCGAGCGACATTGGTCAGCTGATGAGTGGCGGCACCGAAGTGGTACTCGTGCACGGAGGCGGTCCGCAAATTGAAGAGCTTCTCGAAACGGCGCGCGTCGAAAGTCGCTTTCATGAAGGGCTTCGGATCACCGACACGCTCACCATGAGTTACGTGGCGATGGCCCTTAGCCACGTGAATCTTCTCGTCACCGCAGCGCTCAATCACGCGGGCGTTTCGGCGGCGGGACTTTCGGGAGTTGACGCGACGCTGTTTCGTTCCTCAACGTTGGGTGAACCTTGGCAGCGCGCAGGTGCGACCCCACGAGTTCGTCCAGAGATCATCACGTCCCTCTGGGCGAACGGATTTTGTCCAGTGGTCAGTCCCATCGCCGTCGACGATGCCGGTGATTTGGTCAACTGCAATGCCGACACCGCGGCGGGAGCGTTAGCGGGTTCCCTGGACGCCGAAGCCCTCATCATGCTGAGCGACGTGGACCAGGTCCGCGATGATCCTGATGATCCGAGCTCGGCCCTTGAAAAACTCAGTAGCGCACAAGCATCGGCGCTCATCGAATCGGGAGCCGCGCGCGATGGCATGGTGCCCAAATTGCGTGCGGCGCTGGACGCATTGGACGCGGGCGCGCGTTCGATTGTCATGGCCAACGGGACACGGCATCACGCTCTGCGTGATGCCCTTCGCCGATCAATTCCAACGACGGAGATCACGTCGTGAGCCGGCAATTCATCACTATCGACAGCGTTTCGCAAAAGGATTTGGCCACGATCTATCGTGACGCCCTTGCGCCCATCGACGACGAACTTTTGCGGGGCCAGGGCGTCGCACTCGTTTTCGAGCGACCAAGTTTGCGCACGAGAGCATCGAGTTCTTCGGCGGTGCAGGAATTGGGTGGCTACGTCACTTTCTTCAGTGACGAAGAAATTGGACTTGACACCCGCGAATCGGTTGAAGATATCGCACGAACCATCGAGCAGATGTACGCAATATGTGCGCTCCGTGTTCGTGACCATGATGTTTTTCACCGCATGCGTGCTGCGACTGGCGATGATGTTTCCTATATCAACTTGTTGAGTAACGTGGCGCACCCGACCCAAGCAGTCGCCGACGTGTTGACGTTGGCGGAGCACTTCTCGAGTGGTGACGTCAGAGGACTGAAGGGACTTGAAGTGGTCTACGTCGGAGACGCGACGAACGTCACCCGGTCGTTGTGTGTGGCGCTTTTGCGACTGGGGGTCAACGTCACCGTATCGGCTCCCCGGGGCTACCAGCTTCGTGAGGGCGGACTCGAGGATCCTTTCGCCATCAGCGAAGGAACGTTGCGCCTTATTGAAGATCCGCGAGAAGCAGTCAAGGGAGCCCACGCCGTCTACACCGATGCGTGGGTCTCGATGGGCTTGGAGGCCGAAAGCGAGAAGCGACGAAGGGATCTCAAGGCGTATCAAGTCAACAGAAATTTGGTCGATTTGGCCGATGCTGACGCGGTAGTTATGCACTGTTTGCCCGCGCATCGAGGGGATGAGATTACCAACGACGTTCTCGATGGCGTTGGTTCGCTCGTGTGGCGTCAAGCGTTTCATCGACGAAGCGCAATGATCGGGATTCTCACTTGGATAAAGAAGGAACAACATGACTAAGACACAACGCCAACACCGCATCGGTGAACTAATTGAGCGCGAAGTTATCTCTACGGCCGCGCAGATTGTTACCAAATTGAATGCCGAGGGTATTCCCGCAACCCAAGCAACGGTGACGCGCGACCTTCAAGAATTGGGCACCGTAAAGGTACGTGACGAGCACGGCACGAGACGCATTGTCGTTGGAGGACTTACACGCACGAGCCCTGCGCCTCTGGAGCACTTGCGGCGAATGATGGGCGAATGGGTTGTCTCGGTGGAGAGTTCTGGGAATCTAGTGGTGGTACGGACCCCGCCTGGATGCGCGCACGTCGTGGCATCCGCCCTCGATCGCAGTGCCCTCGAAGGTGTGCTGGGAAGTGTTGCCGGTGACGATACGGTACTCGTCATCGCGAGCGAGTTTCGAGGTGGGGCAGAAGTCGCTCGCGAGTTTCGTGCCTTAGCGAGCATCGACGATGGGGCAGGAATGAAATGAGAAAGGACACCATCATGTCTAAGCGCGTCGTACTCGCCTACAGCGGTGGTCTCGATACCTCGGTAGCGGTTCGTTGGATGATCGAGGAGTGGGGCGTCGAGGTGATATGTGTTCTCGTGAACGTCGGCCAAGATGCTGATTCTTCAGAGAGCTTTGAGGACATCAAGGCCCGTGCTTTCGCGGCGGGAGCGTTGGAGTGCATCGTCGTTGACGCCAGGGACGAGATGGCCGAAGAATTCTGCGCGAACGCGATTTACGCCAACGCACGCTATGAGGGCAAATACCCTCTCGTGTCGGCGCTCTCTCGTCCGGTGATCGTTCGTCATTTGGTCGACCAAGCTCGCAAATTCAATGCCACCGCCGTGGCCCACGGTTGTACGGGCAAAGGCAATGACCAGGTCCGCTTCGAAGTGGGGACACACGCGCTGGCTCCGGACCTCGAGGTTTTGGCTCCGGCGCGAAATTGGGGAATGTCACGCGCCGACTCGGTTGACTTCGCTGAGAAATGGGATATTCCAATTCGTGCGAGCAAGGAGAAGATCTATTCAATTGACGAGAATCTCTGGGGTCGGGCGATTGAGTGCGGGGCCATGGAAGATCCTTGGGCGACGCCTCCGGACGAACCGTACACATTGACCAAGGTGAGATCTTCAAAGCCAGATGAGCTCGTGCTGAGTTTCAGAGCCGGAATCCCTATCGCGATAGACAACGTAACGTATTCGCTCGCTGATTTGATCAAGCGCTTGAATGATCGAGCCGGCGCTACGGGGTTTGGACGTCTGGACATGGTCGAGAATCGGCGGGTGGGAATCAAGAGTCGAGAAGTTTACGAGTGCCCCGCGGCCCTGGCAATCATTGCGGCCCACGCTGATTTGGAGGATCTCGTTCTTGAGCGAGACGTCCATCACGAGAAAGCCCGTCTCGAGACGCGATGGTCTGAGTTGGTCTATGACGGAATGTGGTTCTCACCTCTGAAAGAAGCGCTGGATGCGTTCATGTTCGACACGCAACGACACGTTTCGGGAGATGTTCGACTTCGTTTCGAGGCACCGGGACTCATGCGAATCGTGGGTCGGCGCAGTCCGCACGCCCTGTACGACCATGGTCTCGCGACCTACGATGCCGCCGATACCTTCCGCCACGCCGACTCAGAGGGGTACGTCAAAATCTTATGGTCTCGGTGTGAAGACGTGGGCGGCGCGCCTAAGGGGCCAAGAACGCCACGCCGCCAACGCCATGACGCTGTGGTCTGGAAGATTCGCGTCTTCAATGGATTCGACGCTGTGGGAGCTCTCGGAGAGCTACTCCTTTGATCATGTTCTTTACCATCACGACATCATGGGTTCCAAAGCGCACGTTCAAGGTCTCGAGCACGCTGGTCTCTTGAAACACGATGAAGTCGAGGCACTTTGCGGCGCTCTTAATGAGGTTGAAGCGGAA
>CAWICL010000040.1:0-21142 GCA_963834545.1 uncultured Acidimicrobiaceae bacterium
GGTTTCGTCGTCATGGCCGCCAGCACCATCACCCAGGCGCGTGAGCTCATGAACGCCACCACACCCGATCTCGTGCTGCTGGACGTGATGTTGCCCGATGGTTCGGGAATTGATTACTGTCGCGAGATCTACGACACGTCTCGAATTCCGGTGATCATGGTCTCGGCGCGCACGAGCGAGGTTGATATCGTCCTTGGCCTCGAGATCGGTGCCGCCGATTACGTCACGAAGCCCTTTCGACTTCGAGAACTCGTCGCGCGCATGCGAGCAGTTCTTCGTCGACCGCTCACGCTGAGCGACGAGGAGATCATCAACTTCGGTGAGCTTCGTCTGGACCTCGTGCGTCGCAGCGTCGCGCGACGAGGTATCGAGTTGGAGCTAAGTCGTAAGGAATTTGACCTTCTGGCGCTCTTCGCCTCTCGTCTCGGTCAAGTCGTCACTCGAGAAGTGTGTCTCGACACGTTGTGGTGGGGACTCGAGCTCTCCGACACGCGCACGCTCGACACGCACGTCAAACGACTTCGCCAAAAGATTGAGGATGACCCCTAAAATCCTCGCCATCTCATCACCATCCGCGGCGTGGGATTTCGTCTTGACCCGTAGTCTGAGGTCATGAACAAAGGCGACCTCGTTCCAGATTTCACGCTCCTCGATCAAGAGGGAGCAGCGCGCTCGCTCTATTCCTTCCTCGAACAAGGTCCGGTCGTGCTTTTCTTCTATCCCGCCGCGATGACGAGTGGTTGCACGAAGGAGTCGTGTCACTTTCGAGACCTGGGCGCCGAATTCAAAGCCAAGGGGGCGACGCGCGTGGGAATCTCCATGGACAGTGTTACAAGCAGGCCGAATTTAGCTCGAAGAACACGCTCGATTACCCGCTCCTCGCCGACACCAACGGTGACGTCGCCAAGATTTTTGGCGTGAAGCGATCGTTTGACTTCTTGAAGGTCAAGCGAACCACGTTCGTGATCGGTCAAGATCACCGCGTCATCGAGGTCATCTCGAGTGAAATGAACATGAACGTGCACGCCGAGCGCGCTTTGAGTGCGCTCTCCTCGACGCCCGCTTAACCAGCCACAACGCCGTCGCCGGATCGCGCAGAAAATTACCCACGTGCGCGAGCACGCGCGAGGCGAGCGCGCCGTCAATCTGTCGGTGGTCAAAGGCGAGAGCGAGCTCAGCAACGTAACGAACCACGATCCGGTCCTTGACGACCGAGCGGAGACTTTGCGATCTGACCCACGGCGAGAATCGCTCCCGTGCCGGGAGGCAAAATGGGCATCGCGGCGTCCACGCCGAACGGACCGACGTTGGTGATCGTCAGTGTGGTTCCAATCATCTCGTTGGGTGTCGTCGTTCCGTTTCGTGCTTTGTCAACGAGGACACTCAACGATTCAGCCATCGAAGCCAGATCCAGTTGATCCGCACCCTTGATGTTGGGGACAATGAGTCCACGCGGGGTGTCAGCGGCAATTCCCAGGTTCACACTTCGTCGAACGATCACCTCGCCGGCCTCGGCGTCAAAGCTCGAGTTGAGACCCGGATAGTGACGAGCGGCGTCACAGAGCGCCAGTGCGACGATCACGAGTGGCGAGAGACGCAAGCCCTCCATGTTGGGGTGTTCTTCAGCCCGGCGAGCAGGTCCATTGTCCCGGTCGCGTCGACGCGAACCCACACGGCCGCGTGCGGAGCACTGAAGGCGCTTTGGACCATCGCTTCAGACATCGAGCGAAGGACACCCTTTACCGGAATGCGCTCTTCCTTGGGACCCGTAGACCACGATTCGATGTCGCGTCCCACGAAGTGCGAAGGACTCGTCGGACCACTGATGGGCTTGTTGGCGCGTTGGGGTTGCGTGCCGTTCGGTTGCAACGCTCGCTCAACGTCACCGCGCTGATGAGCCCTTCCTCGACCCGATCCCTTTAGCGCCGCGAGGTCGATGCCGTGTTGTTTTGCGTAGAGTCGCACTGGCGGCGTGCTTCGAGGTGCCAAGCCCGTCGACGGCTGGCGTCGAGATCGAGGCCGGCGGCGCAGTCGTGCTCGGAGTGCTCGCACCCCTTCGACGATGCGTCCTCGTAGCCAAACCGTCTTCATTCGCGACGCCGTAACCAACGAGTACCGCTTCACGACCTTCTCCGGTTGCGGCTTTGGCGCGGCGGCGGGCGCGGAGACCGCGGGCGCCTCTTCACGTGCCGGTGCGCTCGCCCCAGGGGCTCCCCCGACGTCGAACGTGATCAGGGGCTTGTGCACTTCCATCACGTCACCCACGTTGCCGTGCAACTTCACAACGGTGCCCGCGTAGGGACTCGGTAACTTGACCGTGGCTTTCGCGGTCTCGATGTCCACGAGGGGTTGATTCAAAGCAACGACGTCACCCACTTGGACCTTCCAGGTGACGATCTCGGCTTCGACGAGACCTTCGCCGACGTCGGGCAATAAGAAGATTTCCTCGCTCAACTTTCAAATCCCATCACTCGGTCCACGGCGTCGAGCACGCGGTCAACGGTTGGTCGATAGTCCTCTTCGAGGCGCGTCGGCGGATACGGCACGTGATAGCCACTCACACGAATTCCCGGAGCCCGCAACGAATAGAAGCAGCGTTGCGAGAGCTCGGCCACGAGTTCTGAACCAATCGATGCCATGTGCGGCGCCTCTTGGACCGTTACGAAGCGTCCGGTCTTCTCAATGGACTTCACCATTGGATCAAGGTCCAGGGGAGAAAGCGATCGTGCGTCGATGACTTCAATTGACACGCCTTCGGTCGCGGCGGTGTCGGCGGCGCGAAGGATGGTCTTCATGCACGATCCGTAACCAATGACGGTCACGTCAGTTCCTTCTCGGCGAAGGGCGGCGTCAAAGAGTCCGTGTGACGGTGCATCGAGATCCACCTCGCCCTTCTCCCAGTAACGACTCTTCGGTTCACAAAAGACAATGGGGTCGTCGTGTTCGATGGATTGTTGGATCATCCAGTAGGCGTCGTTAGGAGTCGAACACGACACCACGCGAAGTCCACCGGTTTGGGCGAAGTAGGCTTCGGGACTCTCCGAGTGATGTTCGATCGCTCCGATACCACCTTGGAACGGCAAGCGAATGACGAGGCCCATCGTGTACGCACCGTCGGAACGTTTGCGCAACTTGGCGACTTGGGAAACAATCTGGTCGAAGGCCGGATAGACGAAACCGTCGAATTGCATCTCACAGACCGTTCGGTACCCGCGAATGGCGAGGCCCACGGCGGTGCCCACGATCGCCGATTCGGCCAAGGGCGCGTCAATGACGCGATCCTCGCCGAAGTCTTTCTGCAGACCGTCGGTGATGCGAAAAACGCCGCCGAGTTTGCCGATGTCCTCTCCCATCAAGAGGACCTTCTTATCCTTCTCGAGCGCTCGACGCAGTCCTTCGTTGAGGGCCTTGGCCATCGTCATGGTCGTGGTCGCCATCAGTGCACTCCTCCAGAAATTCCCAATTCAACCATTTCGCGCCGTCCCTCTTCAACCAGTGGGTGCTCACTCGCGTACGCGTTGTCAAACATCGTGATCGGATCGGGTCGTCCCATCGCCAACACGTCCTCACGCAATTTCAGCGCCATGGTGTCAGCCTCTTGAGCGACTTCGTCGAACGCCGAACTCTTCGTGTCGTATTCTCGCGCGAGTAACGCCTTCACGCGTTCGACGGGGTCGCGGTGCTTCCAGACCTCGACTTCGGCGTCGATGCGGTAGCGCGTCGGGTCGTCTGAGGTGGTGTGCGCACCCATTCGATACGTGTAGGCCTCGATGAGCGTCGGGCCGCCACCCACCCGCGCGTTCTCCAGGGCGCGCTTCGTGACTTCGTAAACGGCCAGTACGTCGTTGCCGTCGACGCGAACTCCCGGGAAACCGAATCCCTGCGCGCGACGATAGAGCGGCACCTTTGATTGCAACGAGGACGGTGTCGAGATTCCCCATTGGTTGTTCTGACAGAAAAAGACGACCGGTGCATTGAATGACGCCGCCCACACGAAGGCTTCGAGGGTGTCACCCTGGCTCGAGGCGCCGTCGCCAAAGAACGTCATCGCGGCTTCCTCGGCGCCGTCGCGCTGGATGCCCATGGCGTAGCCCACCGCGTGAAGAGCCTGGTTACCCAGAACAATTGTCGGCACCGAGTGTCGATACTTCTGGGGATCCCAACCGCCATTGCTCACCGCTCGAAAGAGTCGCAGCATGTTCTCTGGTGGTACGCCCCGGCACCACGCGATGCCGTGCTCGCGGTAGGTCGGAAATGTGAAGTCCATGGGCGCCAGTGCTCGTCCGGCACCAATTTGCGCCGCTTCCTGACCCTGGATTGGAGCCCATAACGCCAGTTGACCTTGTCGCTGCAGTGAAGTCGACTCATTGCAGAGGCGTCGGATTATGACCATGTCACGGTAGAAGGCGAATATCTCGTCGCCGCTCAGCGTGCTCTCGTACTCAGGATGCGAGACTCGCTCTCCTTCGGGTGTGAGTAGTTGGACCAGTTCCTCGTCGATCATCGACTCTCCTTAGACCGCGTAACCCCCCTCGCCACCTTATCCCCGTACGATGAACAAGTGCCAAGGCTCTTCGTCGACGTTCGACCCTTGCGCGAGAATCGCAATTTCCGATTGCTGTTCACGGGTCAACTCGTATCAATACTCGGCAGTAACCTCACGCTGGTCGCGATTCCCTTTGAGGTCTACCAACAGACGCATTCGAGTCTGTGGGTCGGACTCGCGAGTCTGTTCCAGCTACCGTTTCTCATCGCGGGTGCGTTGTGGGGTGGTGCAATGGGCGACCGCTTCGACAAGCGCACGTTGCTCGTACTCGGTTCTCTTGTTTCATCAGTATTAAGTGCCGCCCTCGCGTTGAATGCGGGACCCCTTCACGGCAACATCGTGGCACTCATCGTGCTCGCCGCATTCTCAGCGGGATCCTCAGGCTTCACCGGACCAATTAGAAGCGCGGCGATTCCCAAGATGGTCGGAGGCGAGCAAC
The DNA here is from genome assembly GCA_963834545.1 of uncultured Acidimicrobiaceae bacterium. Lineage (GTDB taxonomy): Bacteria > Actinomycetota > Acidimicrobiia > Acidimicrobiales > RAAP-2 > RAAP-2. The sequence goes on from CAWICL010000040.1 coordinate 4,986, forward strand.
TCATCGCGGCGTATTCGCTCAACCAGATCATCATGAATCTCGGTCCCTTCCTCGGCGCGGCGTTAGCGGGTGAGCTCATTGCCGACGTCGGCATCGCCTCGTGTTACGCCATCGACGCCACGACGTTCCTCATCTTGGCGGCGTTCACGTTGCGGATGTCCTCGATGCCACCGAGTGGCGAACACTCGGGCACCGCGATGCTGCGTGCGATTGGCGACGGCTTTCGTTACGTCCGTCAAAACGCGATCGCCCAAGCCGTCTATTTGGTTGACCTCAACGCGATGGTCTTTGGTCTGCCGCGAGCGCTGTTCCCCGCGATGGCGCTCACCGTCTATCACGGAGGACCTCGCACCTTCGGTCTGCTCTCCGCTGCTCCTGGCGCCGGCGCGCTCGCGATGGCGATCCTCACCGGTTGGATCGACCGAGTGAAGCGTCAAGGTCGACTCATCGCCCTCGTGGTGATTGGTTGGGGAGCCGCGATGACCCTGCTCGGAATTGTGCACATCTTGTGGTTCGGACTGGTGTGTCTCGCGATCGCCGGAGCGACCGACGTGGTCTCGACGATCCTTCGAAACACGGTCCTGCAAAACGCGATCACCGACGAGTATCGAAGTCGCATCTCCTCGGTGCAGATGGCGGTGGTGACGGGCGGACCACGCCTGGGTGACGCCGAGTCTGGTGTCGTCGCCAGTCTCACCTCGACCGAATTCTCCATTGTCTCGGGCGGCATCGCCTGCATCGTGGGCGTCGTTATCTTGCTGCGCTGGCGACCGAGTTTTTGGAAGAACGAGTCGATCTAGCTCGATCGCACTGGTAGCGAGCGTCGCTTCGGGTTCGTGACGTTCGCCAATTGCCCACACGCAGCGTCGATCGAGCGTCCGCGGGTATTGCGAACACTCACGTTGACGCCCAATTCTTCAAGACCGTCGCGAAACTCGTGAACCCGCCGTTCGCTCGATCCGCGAACCAGGTATCCCGGTGTCGGATTGAGCGGGATCAGATTCACGTGAGCACGAAGCGATTTCGCGTAGCGAGCGAGTTCCTCGATCGCGCGATCCGTGTCGTTCACCCCGTCGATCAATGCCCACTCGAAACTGAGACGCCGTGACGTCGTCGCGATCCAGAATTCACACGCCTCGTGCAATCGAGCGAGTGGATACCGCCGATTGAGCGGCACCAACTCACTGCGCGTCTCGTCGTTGGCCGCGTGCAAGCTCACCGCCAGCGTGAGGGCCAATCCTTCGCGAGCGAGCCGCTCAATCGCCGGCGCGACCCCCACGGTTGAGACCGTCAAATGACGTTGGGATAGACCGAGATAGTCGTGGAGTCTTCGAAGTGCCTGCACCGTGACGCGGTAGTTCGCCAACGGTTCGCCCATGCCCATGAAGACCACGTTGCTGAGTCGCCGAGGTTTCGCAGCACGAGCGGCGAACATCACCTGCTCGAGCACCTCGCCGACACTGAGGTGACGACTGAATCCGGCTTGTCCGGTGGCACAGAACGTGCAGCCCATGGCACAACCTGCTTGAGACGAGACGCACACGGTCACCCGGTCTCGATAATTCATCAGTACCGTCTCGATGGTCGCCCCGTCGAAAAGTTCGAAGACCCACTTGCGCGTCGCGCCCTGATCGCTTTGGACGTCGTTGCGGACCTTCACACCTGAAGGGAACTCGTCAACGAGCTGCGCCCGCAATGATTTGGGAATGGTCGTGATCGAACCGAGGTCTTGATACTCGCGCCACAATCCCTGCCAGAGTTGATCGACGCGATAACGGGGTTCGTCACGCAACCGCTCGAGCATCTCTTCGCGAGTGAGTTCAAAGACCGACGCCATCTCCCAACGCTAGGCCACGAAGCATCACACTTTCGTAGGTACTTCGGTGCCTCGTGAGCTGCTTCGATCAGATTTTCAGGTGAAGTTGCGTTCGTCAAAACGTCGACGCGTCTCGCTCACGTTCCCACCAACGTCGAGGGAGATCGCTCTCGTGCGACGAGGGAACTGGGCACCCTGTGGCAACGTGCAATCTCTGGTGCAACGTCGCGATGGTGCATTAGGCGCATCAGGTGGTTCGACGCAGCGCCGAGAGTCCGTGAAAATCTGGTGAAATCCTCGGGAAACCAGAGAGTCGAGGCCCTCGTCTGAGACCCTCACGATTCTCTGCTTTACTCAATACGGATTAGCAGACCTCTCAACTAACAGGAGTAACTCGTGGAACTGAAGAACACCTCGGCCGTCGTCACCGGTGGCGCATCAGGACTTGGCGAAGCGACGGCGCGAGCCCTCGCGGCTCGCGGCGTCAAGGTTGTCGTCGCCGACCTCAACGACGAGCGCGGCGGCGCCGTTGCTCACGAGATCGGAGGGGCCTACGTCCACTGTGACGTCACCAACACCGAACAAGTCATCGCCGCGATCGAGGCCGCCAAAGCCATGGCCCCGCTCTGGAGCGCCGTCAACTGTGCAGGTATTGGTTGGGCGACACGCACGATTGGCAAAGACGGGGAATACGCCTCGGCACACGACTTGGACCTCTATAAGAAAGTCATCGAGATCAACCTCGTGGGCACGTTCAACGTCTGTCGCCTCGCGGCGACCGCGATGAGTCACAACACGCCTGACGTGGACGGTATGCGCGGTGCACTCGTCAACACCGCCTCAGTCGCCGCCGAGGACGGTCAGATTGGCCAGGTCGCCTATTCGTCTTCCAAGGGCGGCGTCGTTGGACTGACGCTGCCACTGGCGCGCGACATCGCACCAATTGGCGTGCGAGCCAACTGCATTCTGCCCGGGCTCATCGACACCCCGATCTATGGGACCGGTCCCCAGTCTGATGAGTTCAAGGCACGACTAGGTGCGGGCGTGCTGTTCCCCAAGCGGTTGGGTTACAGCGAGGAATTCGCGTCACTCGCGGTGGAACTGCTCGCGAACAGCTACATGAACGCCGAGTCAATCCGCATTGACGCCGGCATTCGCATGCAACCCAAATAGTCGAGTCTCGCCAAAGAGGGAGAATCGCTAGTGACCAACGTCGCGGCGAGTGAAGACCCCGTAACCCGCCGTACCCAGAACGAGTCCAATCGCCGACAACACGAACGTCGCGCCCCAATTCGTCGCGACGGTTGGCACCAGGTGGAGATGGAAGAAGGGCGATGCGTCAAGGAGCCAACTGGGCCACGCCAGCACTGGACCCGGCACCGCCACGATGTAGAGCACACTCAAGAGCATCGCGATCACGAGGTACGAGAAGCGCGGCAGAATCGCGAGCAACAACACGCTGACACCAACTAACCACGGCACCACACTGAGTGCGTTCAACATACCTTCGAGAGGAACGGTTACGCCCATCGAGGTGCCACTCACCACGACACCGAGCCACGCGGCCAGTGCACAGAGCATGGCGATGAGAAAGGTTGCGACAACAGTCATCACCACCCCACTCGTCAACCACGTGAAGCGGCTCGCGCCGTAGGCGAGGGGAAGATCGAGCCTCCCCTCGTACGAGTCAGTGCCGATCGACACCAGAAGCGCCGCCACCATGAACGACAGAGCGACGGCGAACAACAAACACGCCTCGGCGATGAATCCTCGCCCGCTCACCATCGAGCCCAGTCCCCAGTGCTTGAGCAACTTCACGTATCCGCGATCGGTGCGACAAAGTTCGACGAGGGCATTCGTCAGATAACCCACCACGAGGCCCAGCGTCGCCAGTCCAACGGACCACGCCACGAGCATGCCGCGCCGCTCGCGCCAGGCGAAGCGCCACGGCGATCGAAGTGAGATCACGTGGGCACTCGTGCGATCAGACCTCGTCCACCACGCCGAGCCAATATCGCGATGGCGTTGCAGGCGCCACGCCGTCACACTCGCGCCAAGTGGGACCACGACGAGCGACAGAATCCACCACGCCGAGCGATGATGGAACGCTCCAAGGTTCTCCAGCCAACCAAAGGGACTGAACCACCGCAGCCATTCATTTCCCACCGCGCCGTCAGCGAGGACACGAATGATGAAGAACAGGCCAATCACGCTGAGCGCCACCTGGGTCGCGCTTCGACGGGGCGCAAACAGTTGTGAACACACGAGACCAATGCCGACGCCGCTCATCGACATCCCTACGAATCCCACGGCGTAAAGCAGTGAATCAAGGAATGCCTGCGAACCGCTGATTAACGACACGAACACCACGAGGCCGACCAGGAGACACGCTTCAAGCAACGCGCGCACGGCCGCGACGAGGGCGGGTTGGCGACCGACACGAGAGGCGACCACGAGGTCCCAGGTGCCTTCGTCCTCACTCGCTCTCGTGACGCGGGTGGCGAGCAACGCTCCCCACATCGCGACGGCCAGGGCCATGAACATGCCCATCTTCCATTCGACGAAGGCGCCCGCGTTCGCCAGTGAGCTCACGCGACCGTACAGTGCGCTCACCGCAGGATTCTCGATGACCGGACGCAACGCGACCATGCCTTTTACCCCGCCGCTCAAGTTGAACGAAGACAGTCCCACTCGGACCACGAAGGCGAGCAGGGCCGCCATCACGAGGGTGCTGAATCGAATCTGGCGCCACACGAGCAGGTGAATGGACGTTACGGTGCGTCTCATCACGTAGGTGACGTCGACTCGTCATAAAAGGAGAGAAAGATCTCTTCGAGTGACGCCTCGCGCGTTCGTAGCGAGGTCACTCTTCTGTCAACGAGCGCCGCCAAGAGCGCCGTTGGTGCGCCGGTCACCTGCAGTCGCACACCGTCGGGCAAAGGAACGATCGACGAGACACCCTTCACCGCGCTGAGATCGCCGAGGTCACCAGTGATTTCGTATTCGGTCCCCATGTGAGACCGGAGTTCTTCGACGTCGGCGACGGTAACGAGTTTGGCGTTTCGGATCATTGCGACTCGTGCACAGAGATGCTCCACTTCAGAAATCATGTGCGAACTCAATAACACCGCTTGACCTTGGCCCTGTGCCTCGATCACGCATTCGCGGAATGCCCGCTCCATCAAGGGATCCAGTCCCGAGGTTGGCTCGTCGAGCAAGAGCGCGGGGGCGCGCGTGGCGAAGGCGGCAACGAGGGCGACCTTTTGACGATTGCCCTTGGAGTAGGCGCGAATCCTCTTCTCGGGATCCAATTCGAATCGCTCGAGCAAGACCTCGAGGTACGCCGCGTCGAGCGACCCGTGCAGGGATCCCAGGAGCGAAATCGCCTCGCGACCCGTTAGCTGGGGCCAGAGCGAGACGTCGCCTGACACGTAGGCTGTTCGTTCTCGAGCGAACGAACTTCCCGCTCGATGACCGAGGATCAGCGCTTCGCCCGAAGTCGGGCGAAGCAGACCCAAGAGCATTCGCAACGTCGTTGACTTGCCGGCACCGTTAGGACCGAGGAATCCAACGACTTCACCAGGCGCAACGGTGAGGTCGAGACCATCGACCGCCGTCATCGCGCCGAATTTCTTCGTGAGCCGTCGTGCCTCGATGGCGATGTCCATGAACTTCAACCTAACCCTGACGTCCTAGGGCAGAACGTCCCGTTACGAGACTGAGGTCTCCGAGCTAACGCGATTCTCCAGTACCTCGCTCACCCGACGGTCTTTTTCCTCGTTGACGAACCTCGAGCCTCGTGACCACGAAGCTCCCGCCGCAATGAGCGACACCGCCGCCGAGAAGATGAAGGCGGCCTTGATGCCCGAATGAAAGGGGGCTGAGATGAGATGCGGGAAGAAACCGTGACCCGTAAGGGCCGCGCGATTATGGGCGCTCACGTGGTTCAAGACTTTGGATCCCACGAGCGTCTTGACGGGGTTGTAGCCAAGAAACGCAGCGAACAAGACTGACACCGGCGGTAAAGCACCGATCTTGTCAGCGACCACCGCGGGCACGCCGTGAGCGAGCAAACCCGCACTCAATGTCGATGAGAGAGTCGACGAGAGCCCAATGATCATGAGCGAAAAGAAGATGCCGATCGACAAGACCTGTGCGGAGCTTTGGAACGTCGCGTTCATCCCGCCTCCCGCCCCGCGATCTCGCGCGGGCAAACTGTTCATGATCGCCGCTCGATTTGGCGAGGCGAACGCTCCCATTGAGGTTCCAAAGAAGAACAGGATGAACGCGAAGACGAGATAGTTGAAATTGACCGGGAGCAACATAAGCAGCACGAAACTCGACGCGGCCCCAATCATCCCTCCCGTTGCAAGGTAGCGAGCACCGAACTGGTCCGAAAGATAACCCGAGAGCGGTCCCGCGACAAGAAAGCCCAACGTGAGCGGAAGCATCAAGATCCCCGCCCAGAGCGGTGTGCGCGCGAAGCTGTAGCCGTGCAGAGGTAGCCAGATCCCCTGGAGCCAGATGACGAGCATGAACATCAATCCACCGCGCCCGATCGCGGCGAGAAACGTCGCCAGCGTTCCCGAGCTGAAGGCTCGAATCTTGAACAGCGGGAGACGAAACATCGGCTCGTTCACCCGCGCCTCAATGAAGACGAACGCCACGAGTGACAACACGCCCAAGGTGAGCTCGCTCACGATTGGCAGACTGGTCCAGCCCGTACTGTGTCCACCGCCAGGTTCGAGCCCGTACGTTATACCCACCATGATCAGGATTAATCCAACCGCGAACGTCAGGTTGCCGGCCCAGTCGATCTTGGCCTTGTGCCGCTCACCTAGCTCGCGCAGATTGACGTACGACCAAACCGTCCCCAAGAGACCGAAGGGCACCGAGACAAGAAAGACCAGACGCCAATCAATCGCCCCGAGTATGCCCCCGAGGATCAGTCCGATGAACGAGCCGCTGATCCCCGCGATGTTGTTGATGCCCAAAGCGAGCCCACGTTGGTTGGAAGGGAATGCGTCGGTGAGAATGGCCGCCGAATTGGCGACGAGGAAAGCCGCACCGACGCCTTGGAATATGCGTCCGATGATCAACCACATCGCACCGGGAGGACCCTTCAACGGGTCGAGAGTCAACACGAGAGACGCGACGGTGTAGATGACGAAACCTAAGTTGTACATTCTCACTCGACCGAACATGTCGCCGAGTCGACCCAAACTGACGACCAGCACACTGCTCACGATGAGGAAGCCAAGAATCATCCACAAGAGATAAAACGTATTACCCGGAGCCAAAGGATTGAGTTTCACTCCTCGAAAGATGTCGGGCATCGCGATAAGCATGATCGATGAGTCAATGGTGGCGAGCAAAACACCAATCGTGGTGTTGGTGAGCACGAGCCACTTGTAGCGAGGAGAGACCACCAGCGAGTCTCTTCCGCGCGCGAGCACACTCACGCGTCGGCCAATTTCTCAACGATCAACGCGGCGGCTTGAAGTGTCAGGCGCTCCTCGGCACTCAACTGACGCAACTGAACCTGGAGCCAATCATGAACCCGTCGCCGAGATTCCTCGACGAGCGCTTTACCCGTTGGGGTCGCAACGAGAATTACCTTTCGTCCGTCGGTCGGGTCATCTTGGCGTTCGACGTAACCGAAGTGAACGAGTGAATTGACAGACTGATTCATGGAAGGCGGCGTGACGCGCTCGATCTCGCTGAGTTCGCCCAAGGTGCGCGGACCTTCGCGAACGAGCAGAACGAGCACCGATCGAAGTGAATCACCCAATTCTCCAACCGTCTTCTCTTTTCGCAAGCGACGATAAAGGTGCGCGACGGCCAGAGTGAGGTTGGCGTCAAGGTCTCGAATTGAGGCCTCGTTCTCCAATTGCGTCGAATCAATCACGTCGTCACCTTCATTCAGTGGGATCTACTAGTTAGGTAGCCTAATTAGGTTACCTAACTATATCAACACTTCATCGGCACCAGGACTGGCATGGGCGATCCGACGGCGACCACGGCCGTGGGGCCCTTAGTTGATTAGATTTCGCGAGCCTCCGCCACGTTGTCGAAGCGTGCGAATTCCCCGCGCCACGTGAGGTGAGCGGTGCGCGTCGGACCGTTTCGGTTCTTGCCCACGATGATTTCGGCCTCGGACTTCTTGTCGTTGGCGACTTCACCGTACTGTTCGGGTCGGAACAAGAACAGCACGACGTCAGCGTCTTGTTCCAAGGCGCCCGACTCTCGAAGGTCACTCATCATCGGTCGCTTGTCTCCTCGTTCCTCGAGTTTTCTTGACAACTGCGAAAGCGCAATGATTGGACAACTTAATTCTCGAGCCAAGATCTTGAGAGAACGACTCATGTCCGAGACTTCGACCTGACGGTTTTCTGCCCGACCTCGCGAACTCATCAACTGCAAATAGTCAATGATGACGACACCGAGATCACCGTTCTGTTGTTTGATTCGACGTGCTCGGGCGCGCACGTCCATCACCGTCAGCGATGGATTGTCATCAATGAACACCTTCGCGGATTGGAGATAACCAAACGCATCGTGCGCTCGGTTCCAGTCCGCATCGGAAAGATCGCCAGTGCGCAATTTCGAGGAATCAATTCGAGCAGTGGAGGCAAGGATGCGTTCTGCGAGTTCCTGGCGACTCATCTCGAGGGAGAAATACAACGCGGGTCGTTGCACCACGGCACCGACGTGGACAAGGATGCCCAGTCCGAACGCAGTTTTACCCATCGCCGGGCGCGCCCCAACAATCGTGAGACTGTTGGGTTGAAGACCCTGCAAGATGACGTCAACGGACTTATAGCCGGTCTCGAGACCATTGAATTGACCCCTCGTCTCACCGCGCAGTTCGAGGATGTCGGCTTCGTTCAACAACAAACGCTGCAGTGGCGACACACTGTCAATCTTTCGTTCATCACCAATCTGATTGATCTTGCGCTCAGCTTCATCGATGAGCCCGACGACGTCATCGGTCGCGACATACGCGTCGTCAACAATCTCGCCCGCCACCGCAATCAAACGGCGCTGTTGTGCCTTCTCTCGAACGACGTCGGCGTAGTGCTGGGCGTTCGCCGCGGATGGCGTGTTCATCTGTAACGAGGAGAGAACGGCGAGTTCCACCGCGACCGCTCCGCGTTCTTGCAATTTGGCCTGGACCGTCACGTAGTCAACGGGTTCGCCCGCGTTCGAAAGAGCGATAATCGCGCCAAAAATCTGGCCGTGCAAAGGGCGGTAGAAATCCTCGGGCTGAACGGTTTCATACGCGATGCTCACCGCTTCTTGAGAAAGCAACATCGCGCCGATCAATGATTCTTCGACTTCGATGGCACTGGGCGGTATTCGACCCCCGCCTGGGGCACTGCGGCTGCGTTCGGTGTCCATCTGCGTCATAAGACCTCAACGGTTGCTCAAGTTGCTTGTGTGGCGCAATAACAACAACATGGGGATTATCTGTGTCTAACTGCTCACCAGTCAGTCTGTTAGTTGGGTGTTACATGCGAAAGGCCGGGGCAACCGCCCCGGCCTTTGCACCACAGATCGTTGGGCTACTTCGCCACAACCTCCACGTTGAATGTCGCAACCACACCATCGAAGATGGTGGCGCTGACGCTCGCCGTGCCCAACTCTTTGATGTGTTCGACCATATGAATCGCGTGTCGATCCAAGGAAATGCTGGTGGCAGTACGAATCGCGTTCACCACGTCACTTTCGCTTACCGAACCAAAGAGGCGTCCGTTCGCTCCAGCGCGAGCTGCGATTTGAATCGTCGCTTGTTCGATTGTCGCGCGTTGCACCTCGGCGGCCTCTCGACTCTTGGCATCACGCAAGTCGCGAGCCTTACGCATCGAAGACCCCTGTACTTCCATCGTGTCGTTCGCGATCAACGCCGCACCTGACGGCAACAAGAAGTTGCGCGCGTAGCCCGACTTCACTTCGACGATGTCGCCGCGTCGACCTACCCCGCGCACGTCACTACGCAAAAGGACCTTCATTCGGCCACCTCCTCGGCGAACACGCCTTCGTCGCCATCTGCGAAGACTTGTGCAGCCTCTCCGGCATCGTCGAACATCACCTCAGGCTCGACGTCGGCCAACGTGGGTGCTTCGGCGTCACGATCTGGTCGAGGCCCACGAGGACCTCGATCGTCGCGCGAACCTCGCCCACCGCGACGCTCGGTCACGGTGCGCTGGGTGTAGGGCAAAAGAGCCAATTCACGCGCGGTCTTGATCGCGTCAGTGACGTCACGCTGGTGCTGCTGGCAGTTGCCCGAAACCTTTCGGCCCCGGATCTTTCCTCGGTCCGAGATGTACTTGCGCAGCTGAGCGAGGTCCTTGTAATCAACTGAGATCACGCCGTGCTGGCAAAACGAGCACGGCTTCTTCTTCGCGCCACGACGAGTGTCGATCTTCGGGGCACGCTTTGGCGGCTTGGGGTTATTAATACGTGGCATTTAGAAAGGCTCCTCATCGAAGGCGTAGGTGGTTGGTTCGTTGGACCGCGCCGCGGCGGGTCGGTCACTGGATTGAAAATTCGAGCCTTCGGCGCGCGGTGTGCGCGTGACGACGGCGGTGGCGAAGCGAAGTGACGGAGCGATCTCGTCTGCGTTGATCTCAACAATGGAACGCTTGTCGCCGTTTTCGGTCTCCCAGCTTCGCTGCTCGAGGCGACCGGTCACGACAACGCGATTGCCCTTTTGCAACGAGTTCGCAGCATTCTCGGCCATGGTGCCATATCCCGTGACCTCAAAGTAGGAGACTCGCTCTTCCCATTCTTGGGTCTGGCGATTCTGCCAACGACGATTCACGGCGACCGAGAGTCGAATCGCGGCTTGTCCGCTGTTTAAAAACTTGAGCTCGGGGTCACGTGTGATATTCCCGACCACGGTAATTGTGTTGTCAGCCATTAGTTCTCTCCTTGGTTCGCTCTGCGTCCGAACCTAGGCCTGGGCCGTAACACGGGCCGCTTTGGTTCGCTCGTTGCGACGAAGAATCTTGAAGCGAAGTACCTCGTCTGAGAGGAGCAAGATGCGGTCGAGCTCGACGACGGTCGTCGACTCACCCGCGAACTCCACCAGCACGTAGTAACCCTCTTTACGCTTGTTGATCTCGTACGCCAAGGGACGCTTGCCCCAACGGTCGATGGTCCCCGGGCTGCCGCCGTTACTTCGAATGGTTTCAAGAGCGCGGTCGAGCGCGACTTGGATTGACTGCGCGTCGACGGCGGTGTCGAACACGATCATGGTTTCATAGGGCCTCATGGCCATTTTCCTTTCCCTCTGGTCCGGCTAGGCCGGGCTCTGCGGAAAACAGAGCAGGGTTCATTTGATGCACCCACGCTTGTGGGAAAGACAACTCTACTGCACAGGGCCAATTTTGGCTAGTTCGTGAGTTCCTCGGGATTCTCGTACGTCTCCGAAACGTCAGGAAATAGCCCATTTCTGACGTCGTAGGCGTACTGACTGACCGCCTCGGTTATTGAAGAGCCGAGGTCGGCGTAGCGACGAACGAAGCGCGCGGGCGCCCGTTTGGTCAATCCCAAGAGGTCGTGAAACACCAATACCTGACCGTCGGTGTCAGCTCCCGCGCCGATGCCAATCGTGGGAATGTCCAGCGCCTCGGTGATGCGAGTGCCCACCAGACTCGGGACCCCTTCGAGAACAATGGCGTAGACACCCTCATCTTGAAGCATCGTGGCATCCTTGGTGAGCCACTCGGCGGCTTCGCGGGTCTTTGCTTGGACCTTGAAACCCCCAAAGACCAGCACGCTCTGTGGGGTGAGACCAAGATGTCCCATGACCGGGATTTCGGCGTCCAGGATCGCGCGCACCACGTCGCGTCGAACTCGACCACCCTCGAGTTTCACGCTGTTGGCGCCCGCACGGATGAGCGCCGCGGCGTTACGAACACTGCTCGGTACGTCAAGGTGATAACTCAACCAGGGCATGTCCGCGACGATGTGCGCCTTTGGCTTGGCGGCGGCCACGGCGCGCACGTGATGAAGCATGTCTTCCATCGTGACGTGCAGCGTGTCTTCGTCACCCATCACGACGTTGGCGAGCGAATCGCCAACGAGCAAGATGTCGACGCCCGCCGCGTCGCAGTAACGAGCACCCGGCTCGTCGTAGGCCGTGACCATTACGAGGGGAGTGGCTCCGTTTCTTCGTTTGCGCGAACGAATCGAAGGCGCGCTGAGGCTCATTCGCCGACTTTTCGCTGTTGGCGAACTGAAGTCCTGCGAACGCTCCGTCCCCCAGCCGACCACTTTCGAACCAAATGGTGAAACGAGCACGCCACACACACCTCAACGGCGTAACACTGGACCGGCTCTTCGCGGCGCTCGAGTTTCAAGAGTTCCGCGCGCGACGTGGGGCACGTCCCACCCGGGGGCAGTCGCGAACCAAAGACGTAGGTGACCTCGACCAATTCGGCCTCAGCACAGACCGGACAGGTCTCGCCCGTCGAGCGACCGATGTGCTTCGCCGCGCGCAAGAGCTCGGGATGCGCGTCACACACGTCCTCGTGGCGAAGCGTCCCCTGGGCGAGTTTGGCGAGCAGGGCGTGGCGAACGAGGCCGAATTCAACAACGGCCCCGTCAGCGGTACTCGATCGAAAGCTCTTATCCATTAGGGGTGACACTACCGCCGCCACCAAATAGCGGTGTTCCTTCGAAAATGGGCTTGGCCTGGCTCTCACCGGCATTCGGGCGCCGGTCAAGCGATACGTTCTCATTGGAATTCGTCGTTTTCACGCTAAATGTGACGAAATAATGTCACCGTAGCGTTCGATATATCGAAGTGATATGATGGTTCGCGTGTTAGACATCGCCATCCTCGGGCTACTGATGGATCGAGACCACCACGGTTACGAGATCCGAACCCAACTGCGAGACCGCCTCGGCGTCTCGGCGAACGTCTCGTTCGGATCGATCTACCCGGCCCTGGCCCGTCTGGAGCGTCACGGCTGCGTCGAAGCCGTGACGTCACACGAAGCGCGCATTGGCTCGCTGTCAACCGGCTCGCTTTCGGGCGAACGCGCATCCTTGCGGTCCTTGCGCACAAATCAGGGCCTCGGCCGACGCGGTCGCAAGGTCTATCGGATCACCGAACGAGGGCGCGAAGAATTCGTCACCTTGCTCGCGGACCCCGCGACACTTGACGACAGCAAGAACTTCTCCTTGCGCATGGCTCTCGCCAAATATCTCACCCCTAACCTTCGCGTTGGTCTCTTGGAGCGACGCAAGAACGATCTCGTTGGACGACTCGCCGAAGTGCGTAGTGGCGCCAACAACGAACACCTCGACACCTACGCGCGCAGTGTGATGCAACACGCTGCCCAGGGCGTCGAGTTGGATCTCGCGTGGATTGACAGCCTGTTGGCCACCGAACGAAACAACCAGGACACCTTCGCCCGAGAGGCGAAGTAGGAAAGGAAGCCATGGAAAAGATTCGCGTGGCCATTGCCGGCGTCGGAAACTGCGCCAGCTCACTCATACAAGGCGTCACCTATTACAAAGACGCAAGCAGGGCGACAACGTCCCCGGTCTGATGCACGTCGAACTTGGCGGGTATCACGTCAGTGACCTCGAGTTCGTCGCCGCCTTTGACGTCGATGCCTCCAAGGTCGGCAGCGACCTGGGCAAGGCGATCGAAGGCGGAATGAACAACACCATCAAGTTCGCCGACGTTCCCACCTTGGGCGTCACCGTCCAACGTGGTCCCACCATGGACGGGCTCAATAAGTACTACCGAGCGGTCATCGAAGAGTCGCCCTACGAGCCCGTTGACGTTGCCCGGGTCCTCGCGAGACTCGCGCCCAAGTCCTCGTTCCTACCTGCCCGTTGGCTCCGAAGAGGCCCAGCGGTTCTACGCTCAGGCCGCCATCGACGCGGGCGTTGCGTTCGTCAACGCCATACCCGTATTCATTGCCTCAGACCCCGTCTGGGCAAAGAAGTTCGCCGACGCGGGCGTACCCATCATCGGCGATGACATCAAGAGTCAAGTCGGGGCAACCATCGTGCACCGAGTCCTGGCGCGTCTTTTCGAGGACCGTGGGCTCACCCTTGACCACACCTACCAACTCAACGTCGGTGGGAACATGGACTTCAAGAACATGCTCGACCGTGAGCGTCTTGAATCAAAGAAAATCTCCAAGACCCAAGCCGTCACCTCCCAGCTCGAGATCAGCAACATGAGTCCTGATGACGTGCACATTGGTCCGAGTGATCACGTGCCGTGGCTCCAGGACCGAAAGTGGGCGTACATTCGCATGGAGGGACGTAATTTCGGTGATGTTCCTCTCAACGTCGAGCTGAAGCTTGAGGTGTGGGACTCGCCCAACTCCGCGGGTGTCATCATCGATGCGGTGCGTTGTGCCAAAGTCGCACTCGACCGCGGCATCGGTGGTCCCGTCATTGGACCATCGGCGTACTTCATGAAGTCACCGCCCGTTCAATTTCACGACGACATCGCGCACACGATGGTCGAAGCGTTCGCGAACGACGGGGCGGAGAACCTCGTTTGGCCGTAGTCTCCTTTCGTTGAAGGAACTCGAGCATCGCTCTTCACGGTGACGAACGCTCAATCCTCCACCGGCACGACGAGGCCATTCCAAGACGAACTTCAGGAACTTCGTCGTGTCACCGCTTCACGAAGCGCTCTGGTGCGTGAACCAATCTCGAAGTCGTGTTTCGGCCTCCTCGTGTGAAATCTCACCCTCGTCGAGTCGAATTTCCATCAAGAAATCCAGAGCGCGCCCCACGAGGGGACTGGGCTGCAAGTCGAGCAAAGCCATCACCTCAACACCGTCCAGAGCCGGTCGCAGTCGACTGAGGTCCTCTTGTTCTCGAAGCTCAGCAATGCGCACCTCGAGCTCGTCCATTCGTTGTGACAAGACGGCCGCCTTTCGCGCGTTGCGCGTCGTGCAGTCACAGCGCGTGAGTTCGTTCAGTTCATCGAGCAAGTTCCCCGCATCTCGTACGTAGCGACGAACGGCACGATCACTCCATCCCATTTTGTAGGTATGAAATCGCAGATGTAATTCCACGAGCTTGGCGACGTCATCGATCACGTCCTGGGAGTACTTGAGCGCCAGCATTCGTTTCTTGGTCATCTTCGCTCCAACGACCTCGTGAAAACGAAACGTGACGCCCTCGTCACTGATCGAACGCGTCGCTGGCTTGCCAATGTCGTGAAAGAGTGCGGCGAGACGAAGAACGAATGACGGCGATGTCTTGTCCACCACCGCCCAGGTGTGCTTCAAGACGTCCTTGTGATGATGAATCGGGTCTTGTTCGAGTTGCAACTTTGGTAGTTCGGGAAAGAAGTGTTCGGCGAGACCGGTTCGCACGATGAAATCGAGACCAACCGACGGCACTGGTGTCATCAACAAGAGGTCGAGCTCGCCTCGAATCCTCTCGGGCGAGACAATCTCCAATTTGTCGGCCATCTCCGTGGCGGCTTGCTCGATGGCTGGATCGATTTCGAGACTGAATCGCGAAGCGAAACGAGCGGCTCGAAGCATCCGCAAAGGATCATCACGAAAGAGCACCCCCGGGTCAATCGGAGTGCGAAGACGCCGCTCCAGCAGATCGTTAAATCCGTCGTAGAAATCAAAAAGGGTTTGAACCCCAGGTGTCTGCGCGTCGAGGGCCACCACGTCAAGGGCGAGGGCGTTAATGGTGAAGTCGCGACGACTCAAGTCCGCTTCAAGTGAGTCGCCCCACGTCACGGAAGGCTTGCGCGAATGGTCGACGTACTCCTCGGAACGAAACGTCGTGACCTCCACCTTGACACTGCTCTCTCGAAGCGTGCCGCCAATGGTGCCGAACGCTCGACCCTGCTCCCATAGCGAGGTGCAGAGCGGGCTCATCAGTCGAACGATGTCTTCGGGACGCGCGTTGGTCGTGAAGTCGATCTCGTCGTGCTCTTGCCCTCGTCACCGAGGATTGCGTCGCGTATCGAACCTCCGACGGCGTACAGCGAGAATCCCTCCGCGGCAAACGCTCGCGCGAGAGGAGCCCGAGATTCGAGCGATCTCAGTGAGCCGTTCTTGAACGTGTTCAAACGAAGTCATTGCCAATGAAGGGTAGTGGGCGGCGGACTTCTCTCGGAAGCGAAGGTAGCCTGTACCTGCATGTTCCACCGATTTTCGACCTGGTGGCGGGCGCTCGGCGTCGTACTCCTCTGCCTCGCAACGGTGACGTGGCCTTCGGCCGCGCAGGCTGGAGCGACGGCGACGGTTTCGATTTTCCATCAAGACCCCGTCGCACTCTTGGGCGCGAACGGCGAAGGTCGTTTCGACACGACCCTAAACGTCCCTTCGGG